>DASYZR010000065.1 GCA_035945995.1 bacterium | reverse complement strand
GGCGCCGGATGCCCCGGCGCCGCCGTTGATCCGCCTGCGCCGGGGGACGGCGCGCGGTGGGGCGCGCGGGCGGCGGGGGACGGCGCGGGCCGCGACGGCGCCGGAGGCCGGGTATGCCATCCGATCCACAGGCCGACGACCAGCCCCGAGCCGAGGAGCACCGCGAGTGCGAGAAACGGAAACCCCCCGCCGCCCCCCGCCCCACGTGCGGGATGACCGGGGGCGCGCGGCCGTCTGCGACGGGGGGTTGGTGCGGCCATGCAATCCTCCTACGGCTGGGCGGCGGCCGGGGCGGCCACGTACCGCTGCAGCCCGTTGAGAATGCCCTGCGCAAACAGCTGCTGCCCCGCCGGGTCGCGGAGCAGTTGTTCCTCGCGCGGGTTCGTGATGAACGCCGTCTCCACGAGCACCGCGGGAATACGCGGCGTGTCGACGAGCACGGCGAAGCGGGCCACCGCGACGCCGCGCGAGGCGACGCCGGCCGCGCGGCCCGTCTCGTCCGCGATCGCGGCGGCGAGCGGCGCGCTCTGCGGCGTGAGGTAGAAGACCTGCGTCCCGTTGGCGTTTGCGTCCACGGCCGCATTGGCGTGAATGCTGATGAACACGGTCGCCCCGCCGCGCGCCGCGATGCGGGCGCGGTCGTCCAACGGCACGAAGACGTCCGCGTCCCGCACCATGACGGCCTCGATGCGCTGCCGCGCCAGCAGCGCGCGCAGCTTCTGGGCGATCGCGAGCGCCACGTCTTTCTCGCGCGCGCCGGACGGACCGAGCGCTCCGGGGTCGCTGCCGCCGTGGCCGGCGTCGATCGCCACCACCAACGGTCCCCGCCCGCCGGCCGCGGGCGGCCCGGGCTGAACGGCGGCCCCGAGATCGATCACCGTCTGCGTGGGATCGTCGCCCGGGTGCACGAGGTACGGCACCGGCCGGCTCAACTCGACCACGATCCGGACGATGTTGGGGTCTTTGTGGAACTGCGCCGCGCGCACCTGGACGACGAGGCCGTCGTTGACGTCGAGGGCCTTCTTGATCGGGATGAAGACCGCGTCCGGGACGTCGAGAACGACGCGGTCCGGGCCGCGGAGCACATGCTCCGCGGCCCGGACCGGCTGCGTCGCCGTGACGATCACCCGGCCGCCGCCCGTGAGCGACTCGTACGCGATGTCGAGCACCTTGCGCCCGGACGCGGCGAGGTTCCCCGGCGGCGCGGGCGCACCCGCGCCCAGGGCGATCACGAGGCGGCGGTCGGCCGGCGCCGACAACACGCGGTATCGTGCCGGCCCGCTCAGGTCGAAGACGATGCGCGCGCCGGTCGCCGACTGGCCCATCCGGATCGTCGCCAGCGGCCCTTCGTGCACGTCCGTGACCGGCTGCGGCGTTCGGGCGACGGCGCCGGGGACGTCGACCACGAGCCGCTCCGGCGCGTGCAGCGCGCCGAGGCGGGGGTGCAGCGGCGCCGTCGCCTGCAGGGCCACCTCGAGGCCGTCGTTCGCCGCGCGCCAGGAGACCGCCGTGATCTGCGCGTTGATGAAGAGCGTGCGGTGGATCGTGTCGTAGTACGTGACATCGCCCAGGGCGTCGAAGACCCACTGCACCGGGATGAGGACACGGTCGAGGACCGCCACGAGAGGCACAGGAATGGGCCGCCGCTCGCCGTCGACCGTGGCGTACGGATCGTCCGCGCGCAGCTCCATCGTGTCGCCGGCCGGACTCTGCAACACGAGGACACGCGCGCGGGGATCCCACGCGGCGCGGATCCCGAGCGGCGCGAAGAGCCCCGGGATCGGCGCCATCACCACGTCGTCCTGCACGATCGTGTCGCCGGCGAGCGCGATCTCCTCGCCGTCGGCGATCACCCGCAGCAGCGCAGCGGGCGCGGCCCGGGCCGGTGCGCCGTGTCCGAGTCCCAGCGCGGCCGCGCAGAATACGATGAGCAGAAGGGAGGGCCCGGGTCGGCCGCGCCTCGCGTGTGCGATCACGTTCCCCCGACGATGCGGCGTCGAATGCTGCAACGGATCCGGCGTCAGTGGCCCGGCGAACCTTGCCGGGGCTACTACGCCGGACGGCCGGCAACTCCTGCCTTACGACCAGACCTCCGCGATCGGCGCCTCGCGCGCCGCCTGTCCGAGGACCGGGAGCGCCCAGTTCTCGCTCACGGTCCGGCAGAACCCGTAGTGCGTGTGCCGGACGGCCGACCCGAGCCCGCGGCGGACGCCCCGCCCCCACAGCGCCGCAAAGACGCGGTTGCCCTCGCTCTCGTCGTCCTCGTCGTAGCAGAAAAAGAAGGCCGGATAGCGCCCCCGGCCGTCCGGCGTCGTGAACCACGGCGAAGCGGCCAGCACGTCGAGCAGCGCGGTCAAATTGGCGTCGGCCCGCTCCGGGTGGCCGTTGTGCATGCTGTTGTCATTGTCCCACCCGACGTAGACGAGGCACCGTTCCGGCAGGCCGTTCGGACCGCCGTCGAGATCCGCGCGCAGCGCCGCGAGGCCGCGACGCGCGCGTGCCACCGGGGCACGCAGGTCGACGAGCGGATCGTGCTTCTGCGGAATCTCTCCCACCAGATGGTACAGATACGCGGGGACCGGCGGCCGGGCCGCGGCGCCGGCGCTGGCCACCGACGGATGGAAGGCGTCGATGATCTCAGCGTGTCCCCAGATCTCGCCCGACGCCATGGCGCGGTAGTTCGGCCCGGAGGGGTGGGTGACGGCGTAATAGCGCGTCAGGACGGCGCCTTCCGCGGCCAGCCGCCGGTGCGACGGCAGCGCGGCGACCCGACTGAACGCGTGATTCTCGAACACGGCCCAGACGAGGCTGCTCCACCACCGCGGCGGCCCGCCCGCGGCGGTGGCATCACCTCCGAGGACGGCGGCGGCCGCGCCGAACGCGGACCCCAGCAGGGTGCGCCGGGTGAGGGGACCGCGGGGCATCCTAGGCGGTCACGGCGTCGAGAAATGCCCCGAGCCGGCGCGGGGCCGGGAGCGGCCCGGCGCAAAATTCGAGCCACGTCCCGGCCATCCGGGCGGCCGCGTCCGGCGCGAGCGTGCTCCGCGGTATCGCGGCGATCTCTTCCCAGGGCGGCCCGTCGAGACGCAGTCCGACTTGATCGACGTAGTCCATCGCCGCGTCCGCCTCGCGGCGGATCGCCGCGCCTTCTTCGAGCGGACGGCCGGCGCTGTCTTCGTACACCGCGACGAGAACTTTCGTGAGCGCGGCGAGCCCCGCGACGGCGCGAAGGGTTCCCCACTGATCCTGGATGCTCGCGCCCGGATCCCACAATTCACCCGGCCCGGCGCCGTCGGAGGCCGCGTCCCCGGCGGCGATGAGCGCGACCCACCGGTCGAGCAGGGAGGCGCACCGGCCGACGCCGCTCCGCAGGCCTGCCGGATCGTCGCCGCGCAGCAACCGTCCGGCGAGGCGGGATGCGGCCTCGATGACCTTGGGCCCGAGGTCGGGCGGCGCCAGGCGCGGTGAGCGCACCTCGCGCGATGCGAACCACTCGACCATGAGCGCGACACCTTCCGCCGACCGGTACCGGTCCGCGCGGCCGAGCGACTCGCGCTGAAGGGCCGTCTTCCAGCGCGGGCCGACGGAGTGGAGCGCCTCGACGGCGATCCGGACGGGCGCGAAGATGCACACGAGCCACGCCACGAGGACGAGAAAGAAGTGCCGGCCGCCGTCGGCGACCAGCGTCACCGCGGCGCCGGCGAGACAGATCCACAGCCACGCGCGGCCAAAGGCGCGGCGCGCGTCGGGCCGTGCGAGGCGGCTCACCGTGTAGCGCAGGGTCATAGGCCGGTCCCTATGGTACCATACAACCTGTGCCGAGCATCGCGGACACGCGCTTCCAAATGGTGCAACTGGTCTTCCCCGAGCACACCAATCAATACGGCACACTCTTCGGCGGGCGGATGATGTCGTGGATCGCGACGGCCGGCACGCTGGCCGCGTCGCGGTTTGCGCACGGTCCGGTCGTCCAGGGGGCGATGGACGACTTGGATTTTCTGACGCCGGTGCATCTCGGCGAGATCGTCACGATCGACGCCCAGGTCGAGTGCGTCGGCCGCTCCTCGATGGAGGTCGGCGTGGAGGTGCAGTCCGAATCGCCCGGCCGGCGCGTGCCGCGGCGGACGACGTCGTCGCACCTGGCGTTCATCGCGCTCGACGACCACGAACGGCCGCGGCCGGTCGGGGCGTCCGTCACGCCGGCGTCCGCCTCGGAGTCGGCCCTGCACGAGGCCGCCGCGGCACGCAAGGCCGCCCGCCTGGCGCGCGTCCGCGCGCACGGCGCCGACGTTCCCGAGGTCCCGGCCGGCGCGCAGGCGACCCGGCTGGCCCGCGTGGTGATGCCCGAAGACGCCTTCAGCGGGACGCTCATGTTCGCCGGCAAGTTGCTGGCGATGCTCGACGAGGTGGCGGCGATCACGGCGGCCCGGTACACGCGGGGCCAGGTCGTGACCGCATCGCTCGACACCGTGTACTTCTACCATCCGCTGCGGGTCGGCGAGATCGTCGACATCGCGGCCGCCGTGCCGTTCGTGTCGCGGACGTCGGCGGAGATCGGCGTGCGGGTGGACAGCGAGCGGGTCGGCGGCGTCCGCCACCACACGTGCACGGCCTATCTCACGATGGTGCATCTCGACGCCGCCGGCCGGCCCGCGCCGATGCCGCCTCTCGTCCCGCCGGACGAGCGGGCGCGGCGGGTGTGGCTCGGCGGGGCGATGCGGTCGCGCGCGCGAAAGGCGCGGGTCGCCGCCCTGCGGGCGCAGGACCATGCTCACTAGGTTCATCCACGTCATGCTGCTCTCGATCGTGCCGTGGGTGGAGCTGCGGCTGGCGATTCCGTACGGGATCGCCAAGGACGGGCTGCCGCCGGCCGTGGCATTCCTCGCCGCCGTCCTGGCGAGCTGGGCGGTGATCGTGCCGGTGTTCATCGGCCTGGATCTGTTCTACGTGCGGTTCCTGTCGCATTCCCCGCTGGCGCGCCGCCTGATCGAGGAAGTGCGGCGGCACGGACGGAAATACGTGGAACGGTGGGGCGTCGTCGGCGTCGGGATCTACGTGAGCCTGCCGCTGCCGGGACCGGGGGTCTACTCCGGCGCCGTCTTGGCCTGGACGTTCGGGCTGCCGCGGCGCCACGCGATCGCCGCGCTCGCCGTGGGAGTGCTCGTCAGCGCGGTTCTGGTCACGCTGATCAGCACAGGCCTGATCGCGGTCATCAGACGGTTCATGTGACGGGGGGCGGCCGGTGGACACGCTCGGGCACCACTACATCGTCGAAGGGTCGGGCTGCAACCCGGATGTCATCAGCCGCGTCGAACAGGTGGAACAGATCCTGGTCCGGGCCGCCGAAGTCGCCGACGTGCAGATCTGGGCGATCTCCTTTCACCGGTTTCGGCCCATGGGCGTGAGCGGCGTGGTGGTGATCTCGGAATCGCACCTGTCCGTGCACACGTGGCCGGAGGTCGGCTACGTGGCCCTCGACATCTTCACCTGCGGCGACCGGGCGAAACCCGAAGCCGCCGTCCAGCACGCGCTCAAGGCGTTCGGCGCGACCAACATGCACATCACGGAGGTCACGCGCGGACTGGAGGAAGGCGACAAGGTCTTCTTCCACAGCATGATCACCTGGGAAGAGAACCTGCCGGAAAACCTCATGAACCATCGGCCGCGCCGCCGGCGGGCGGCGCGCCGGCGGCGGCGCACCGCGAAGGTGTCGGCGTCGTAGCGGACGCGCGGGTTATCGCGGAGCCGTCAGGCGCCGAACGCGACCATGCTGATCACGGCGATCAGCATCTTGCCGACAAACTGGATCAGGAGCAGGGCGACGATCGGCGTGATGTCAATCCCGCCGAGCGGCGGGATGAGGCGGCGGATCGGCAGCAGGATGGGGTCGGTGATCCCGACGATCGCCCGGATCACCGGATGGCCGTAGTCGACAGAGGGAATCCACGTCAGCACCGCACGCACGATGATCAATAGCGTCAGTACCTGCACGACGTCCGCGATCAGCCTCATGACAAGAAGGACGAGCACGCGTGTATTCTAACACAGGCCGCGAATCCGCAGTACCGCCGGGGACGCCTCCCACCGAGCGCCTGTACTACGCGGACGCGTACCGGCGCGCGTTTCTGGCGGGTGTCGTCGCCGTCATCCCGGCCGGCGCCGACCGCGCCGGCGCCGACCGCGCCGGCGTGGTCCTCGATCGGACCGCCTTTTACCCGACCTCCGGCGGCCAGCCGCACGATACCGGAACGCTCGCGGGGGTCCCGGTGGTCGACGTCGTCGACGCGGACGACTACATCCTCCACGTGCTGGCGCCCGGCGCAGCGCCGCCGGGGACGGGCACCGAGGTCGAGGCCGCGCTCGACTGGGGCCGGCGGTTCGACCACATGCAACAGCACACGGCGCAACATCTCGTGTCGGCGGCGTTCCTCCGCGTGCTCGGCGCGGAGACGGCCTCGGTCCATCTCGGCGAGGCGTCCACGATCGATTTCGACCGAACCGGGTTATCGGCGGAGGACGCCCTCGTCGTGGAGAACGCCGTCGCCGAGGCGGTCTATGAGAATCGTCCGGTGACGGTGCGCTTCGTCGAGGCCGGCGAGGCGGAGGCCCTCGGGCTCCGGCGGCCGCCGAAGCGCGCGGGAATGCTGCGCGTCGTCGAGATCGACGGGCTCGACCGGTCGGCCTGCGGCGGCACGCACGTCCGCGCGACCGGCGAGCTCGGGCCGGTTCTGCTGCGGCGGTGGGAGCGCGCGAAGGGCCGCCTGCGGGTCGAGTTCCTGACCGGGTGGCGCGCGCTCCGGGATTATCGCTGGAAGCACGCGCTCGTGTCGGAGTGGAGCGGCCGGCTCACCGTGGGCGATCGAGAGCTGCCGGAGGCGCTCTTACGGCTGGCGGCCCGGGCGGAGGACGCCCAGCGGGCGCTGGCCGCGTCGACGCGCCGGCTGCTGGCGTACGAGGCCGCGGAACGCCTGGGCGAGGTCCCCGCGACGGACGCGCGCAAGGTGCTCCGGCTCGAGTTCCCGCGGCGCGACGCCGACGACGTCCGGCTCCTGCTGCGGGAGCTGACCGCGCGCGAGCCGTGCGTCGTGCTCGCCGGCATCGTCGAGACCGGCCGCCTGTACTTCGCGCGCTCGCCGGGCATCGCCGTCGACATGGCGGCCGTCCTCGCGCACGCCGCGCGGGCGGTGGGCGGGCGGGGCGGCGGGACCACGGACGCGGCGCAGGGGGCGGTGCCTCCCGCCGAGATCCCGCGGGCGTTGGACCTGGCCGCGGCGGAGGTGCGGGGTGCCTGAACTGCCGGCGGTTGAGGCCGCGCGGCGCAGCCTCGTCCGGACCGTGGCGGGTAAGACGATCGATCGGGCGGACGTGCGCCGGCCGGCGGTGCTGCGGACGCATTCCCCCCGGGGGCTTGACCGCGCGCTCCGCGGGCGGACGATCGCCGGGATCACCAGGCGAGGGAAGGCGCTGTGGTTCCAGGTCGATCCGGCAGTACTCGTCTTTCACTACATGCTCTGGGGCGTGGTGCGATTCCATGTTGCAGGCGCGGTCCCGGACGGCGGGACCTCCGTGTTGCTGCGCTTCGGCGGCGGCGCCGCGCTCGAGTTCCGCGAGCTCCAGTTGAGCACGTTTTCCGTGCTCACGCCCGAGCGCGCAGAGGAGGCGGCCGAGCCCGGCATCGATCCGCTCGCGCGCGGGTCCACCTTCGAGGTCTTCCGCGCCGCGCTGGGCACGCGCGGGGTCACTCGGACGGCGCTGTGCAACCAGACCCGGATCGCGGGGATCGGCAACCTCTGGGCCCACGAAATTCTGTTCCACGCCGGCATCCGCCCCGACCGCCCTGTGGCCGCGCTCACACGTCCCGAGATGCGGGGGCTGTACGATACGACCCGCAGGGTGCTGCGGGCCGCGATCGCCGCGGGGGGCGAACCGGGTTTCCACGACGCGCTCGGCCGTCCGGGCCGCGCGCCGCTCTCGGTCTACGGCCGCGCGGGCCAACCGTGCCCCGGGTGCGGAGGTACGGTGCGCGATGGACGCCTCGGCGGCCGGCCCACGTTCTCCTGTCCGGGCTGTCAGCGGTAACCCATGAGCCCGTCCGCGGCCCCCCGTGTTCGGCCCGAGGCCGTGATCGGACTGGTCGAGCGGCTGGTGGCCATTCCGTCCGTCAATCCGCAACTCGTGCCGGGCGGGGCCGGCGAAGCGAAGCTCGCCGAGGCTCTCGCCGAGGTGTGCCGCACCCTCGATCTCGAGGTCGCGTTGGAGGAGGCGGCGCCCGGCCGTCCCAATCTCGTCGCGGTGCTGCGCGGCCGGGCTCCGCGCCGCGGACGCTCGCTCATGCTGAACGGCCACACCGATACGGTCGGTCCGGCCGGCATGGCGGAGCCGTTCGTCCCCGCGCACCGCGGGGACCGGCTCTACGGCCGGGGCGCCCTCGACATGAAGGCCGGGCTGGCCGCGATGGTGGCCGCCGCGGGCGCCATTCGCGAGGCGCGCGTCGTCCCCCTCGGGGACCTCATCTTGACGTTCGTGGTCGACGAAGAGCATTTGAGCGCCGGAACCGAGGCGCTCGTGCGCCGGCACCGCGCCGACGCGGCGATCATCACCGAGCCGACCGGGTTGCGCGTCGGCGTGGCGCATAAGGGGTTTGCCTGGGCGCGAATCCGTACGGAGGGCCACGCCGCGCACGGCAGCGACGTGGCGGTGGGGGTGGACGCGATCGCACACATGGGACGGGTGCTCGCGGCGATCGAACGGCTCGACCGCGAGGTCCTGCCCCGCGCCGCCCACCCGTTGCTCGGCCGCCCGTCCGTCCACGCCTCGCTCATCGAGGGCGGAGAGGGTCTCAGTACCTATCCGCCGTCCTGCACGCTCGACATCGAGCGCCGAATGCTTCCCGCGGAAACCCCGGACGGCGTCCGTCGCGAGCTCGAGGAGGCGCTGGCGGGGCTCCGGACCGCCGATCCGGCCTTCCGCGCGACGGTGGAGATTACGGGCAGCCGGCCGGGCCTCGACGTGGATCCGGATGCGCCGATCGTGCGGGCCCTCCGCGGCGCGGCCGGCCGGGTCCTCGGCCGGGATCCGGCGCCCATCGGGGTGGCGTATTGGTGCGACGCCGCGATTCTGACCCAGCACGGAATCTCGACCGTGCTCTTTGGACCATCCGGGGAAGGGCTGCACGCGGAGGTGGAGTACGTCGACGTGCCGTCCACCGCCGCCTGCGCGCAGGTACTGGCGGAGACCGCCGTCGCGTTCTGCGGGGCCGGTGATGCGGCTGCTGACGTTCCTCTCTGACTTTGGTCTCGACTCCCCGTATCCCGCGGCGATGAAGGCCGTGGCTGCGGGGATCTGCGACGCACGGTTCATCGACATCTCACACGCGGTGCCGCGCCATAACGTGCGCACCGGGGCCTACCTGTTATGGTCCGTGGCGCCGGCGTGCCCGGCCGGGACGGTGCACTGCGCCGTGGTCGATCCCGGAGTCGGGACGGCGCGCGCCGCGCTCGCCGTCGCCGCCGGCGGGCAGACGTTCGTCGGGCCGGACAACGGGCTCCTTGTGCCCGCCGCGAAGCGGTTGGGCTTCCCCGCCGTCTACCGGTTGACAAACGAGGCGTACTGGCGGCACCCGGTATCGCCGACGTTCCACGGCCGCGACGTCTTCGCCGCCGTCGCCGCCCACCTCGCGGCCGGCACGGTGTTCGAGCGGGTGGGGACGCCGGCCCCGGAGCACGTCGAGCTGACACTCGAGGATGGGGGCCCAGACGGCTCCGGGCTCCTGGGGACCGTGCTCTGGGTCGACCCGTTCGGCAATCTTGTGACCACGATCCCGGGGTCCGCGCTCGCCGAGTTGGGACAGGATGTCCAGGTCGTCGTCGAGGCCGGCGGCCGGGCGCTGCCGGCCACCGTCGGACGTACGTTCGGGGACGTGCCGGCCGGCGGGGCCATCGTCCTGGTCGGCGGGGACGGCCTGGTCGAAATCGGGGTGAACCAGGGTAGCGCGATCGCGCGCCTGGGGGCCGGACCGGGGGAGCGGGTGCGAATTCGCCGAGGAGATATCGGTTCCTGACACGATACACTGCGGGGGATGCCCGTGATACTATAGCGAACACTTTGGTGGCAGCGCGAAACACCCACAAACTCCCGGGGGGAGCCTCGATGGCTGCTCGTTTCCGCCTCACGTCCCTGGTTCTGGTCGCCGTGCTGGTCGCCGTCCTCGCCGCACCCGCCATGCCGCGCGCCAACGCGGCATCGGCGCCCTTCGTCATCGACGCGCTTCGCACGCTGCAGAAGAACTATGTGGACACGCTGGCCGCGGCTCCGCTGCTCAACGCCGCCCTCGCCGCCGCCGAAAAGCGGGCCGACGCCCAGCCCTTCGGCGGCCCCATCAGCCCGACCGCGTCGGATGATCGGGCGATCTCACTGTTCACGCAGCGGTTCGCCGAGATCGCCAGCCAGGTCGCGGACAAAGTCACGGAGACCGATCTCGCCTACGCGGCGACCGCCGGGATGCTCGACAGCCTCCACGATTCTCACACCGGTTTCGTGCCGCCCGCACTCTATCAGGAGATCAAGCGCCGGGAGACCGGCCAGGCGGCGTTCAGCGGCGTGGGGATCGTGCTCTTGCACCGCGACGACCAATACTACATCAGCGAAATCTATCCGGGCGGCCCCGCCGAGCAGGCCGGGGTCCGGGTATTCGATCGCGTCCTCGCCGTCGACGGCCACGCCACGGCCGACCTGAACGACGACCACGTGTCGCAGATGATCCGCGGCACGGCCGGGAGCCGGGTGACGCTTACGCTGCTCCGCCCGGGTGCTGCGGATCCGGTCGACGTCGCCATCGTGCGGGGACAGATTCACGTGCCGACGGTGACCGATCGGATGCTGCCCGGCGACATCGGCTACGTCCGGCTGTACGAATTCGTCCCGGGGGTCGGCACCAGCGTGCGGAAGGCGATGCTGGGGCTGCGCGGTGACGGCATGCGCGGGATGGTGCTGGATCTCCGCGGCAACCCGGGCGGTCTGGTGAGCGAACTCCGCGACGTGTCGGCGGCGATTCTGCCGGCGGGATCGCCGGTACTGCAGATGCGCACGCGGAGCGGCCGCAACTTCGTCATGCAGACGCCGGTCCAGCCGGTCGTGCCGGCCGGCCTGCCGATCATCGTGCTCGTCGACGAGAGTACGGCATCGGCGGCGGAGTTGCTCTCGGCGGCGATTCAGGAGCAGGGGCGGGGAATCGTCGAGGGGACCAAAACGGCCGGTGCGGTGGAGGTCGGGATTACGATCGACCTGCCGGAGGGCGCCGGGATGAGCGTGACCGTGGCGCGCGTGCTGACCGGCAAGGGCGTCCGGCTCGAAGGGCAGGGTGTCCTGCCGGATACGACGGAGTCGCTGACCTCGCAGGCGATGAACGCGGGCCGCGACAGCCAGCTCGATCGCGCCATCGAGATCCTCAACACGAGGTTTGGGATCGGGTCGTCACGCGGCGGCACGAAGCCAAAGCTCACGCCGTCGAACGGGTTTGTTCTGCCCGCCGCTCCCGCGGCGTAAATCCACCCGCTGACGCGCGGGCCGAGCCGGGGCCCGCGCGTTTTTTTTGCGCCGCCGCTTGACCCCGTTCGTATACTGGGGGTGGCCCGTGCCGTCCCGGCGGTCGTGCGGGATGGAGGGGGGAGGGTGCGATGCGTGCGGTGCTGATCGCAGTACTCGTCGTAGTCCTGATCGGTGTCATGGCGGTCTCGTCCGTCGCCGGCACCTACAACCGGCTGGTGCAGCTCCGCCAGCAGGTGGATGCCGCGCAGGCCGACGTCGAGACGCAACTCCAGCGCCGCTTCGATCTGATTCCCAACCTGGTGGAATCCACGCGGGCCGTGTTGAATCAGGAGCGCACCGTGTTCGCGGCGCTGGCCAATGCCCGCACACACTACGCGGGGACGCAACCGGGGACCCCGGCGCGCATCGAGGCAGCCAACCAGTACCAGAGCGCGATCGCGCGCCTGCTCGTGATCGTCGAGAATTACCCGGTGCTGCGCAGCAACGAGACCGTGCAGTCCCTGATGAGTCAGCTGGCGTCCACAGAGAACCAGGTCGCGTATGCGCGCCGCCAGTACAACGCGTCGGTTCAGGCGTATGACACGACGCTCCAGACGTTTCCCACGACGCTGGTGGCGTCGAGCTTTGGGTTTCAACCCCGGCCGTATTTCCAGGCCCAGCCCGGCGCCGGCCAGGCGCCCCGCGTGAATCTCGGGGTGCCGACGCCCTGACAGCGCTGCGGGGATGGGTTGCCGCCGCGTGCCTCGCCGGCGCGGTGCTTGTGCCGTCGCCCGGCGGTGCCGCGCCGCCGGCATTCCCCGCGCCGCAGGGCTACGTGTCCGACTTTGCGCACCTGTTGGATCCGGCCGCCCGGGCTTCGCTCGACGCGCGGCTTGCGGCCTACGATCGGGCCACGACGAACCAGATCGCGATCGCCGTGTTTGCCGATCTCGGCGGTGTCCCGATTGATGACTTTGCCGCCCGCCTCGAGGAAGCGTGGAAAGTCGGCCGGCGCGGCCGGGACAACGGCATCTTGCTGCTCGTCGCGCCGAAGGAGCGCGAGGTTCGGATCGAGGTCGGCTACGGCCTGGAGGGGAAGGTCACCGACGCCGACGCCGGACGCATCATCCGCGACACCCTGGCACCGGCGTTTCGCGCCGGGCGGTACGCCGACGGGCTGAACGCGGCCGCCGACGCCCTGATGGGGCTGATCGGAGGACCCGGGGCCGTTCCGGGCGGAGGCCCGGGTGCGGCCGGCACCGCGCGGCCATCCTCTCGAGGCACCGGAAGCGGCGGGCTGGCGGGCCTGCTGTTCCTCGCGTTTGTGGCCTTGTCTCTCATCGCGGGCCGGCTCGGCGGCCGGCGACGCTGCCCGCGATGCGGCGCCGCGCTCCAACTCACCTCGCAGAGCACGGCTTCGGGCGTCGGCGCGGTTGAGGCCTGGACGTGTCCGCGCTGCGGGTACCGGGACAAGCGGCTGGTTCGGCGATCCGCCGTGATGCCGGTCCCGTACTTCTTCGGCGGCGGGTGGGGAAGCGGGGGCTTCGGCGGCGGTGGGGGTGGTTTCGGCGGGTTCGGCGGCGGGGCCTCGGGCGGCGGCGGAGCGTCCGGCGGATGGTAAGGCGGTCCTCGTGAGCGTACGTCGTCTGCTCAGCGCGCGGGACAAAGCGCGCCTCCGGCATCTGGCCGAGGCCGTCGAACGCGATACCGGCGTCGAGATCGCCGCGCTCGTGGTCCCGCGGGCGGACGACGTCGCGGGATTCGCCCGGGCGTACTTTGACCACGTCGGGATCGGCAAGCGCGGGCACGACAACGGCGTGCTGGTGCTCGTGGCACTCGACAATCGGGCCATTCACATCGAGCTCGGCCGTGGACTCGCGGGCGTGATCGGTCCCGCGGACGCCCGGAGCATCATCGAGTTCGTGATCGCTCCGCAGTTCCGAGAGGGCCGGTTCGGGGCGGGCCTCGCGCACGGCATCGAAGCGCTCGGACACCTCGTACGCCGCCCCTTCCCATGAGCGCGCCGCCGCCGCGCTCCGGCACCTGGGCCGTCGCGGGCCTGGTGGCCCTCGCCACCGCCCTCGGCGTGGTCGGGTGGTGGATCGTGACGTACAACCAACTGGTGCAGGCCCGAAGCGCCGTCGACGCGCAGTGGGCGCAGGTCGAAGCGCAGTACCAGCGGCGCGTCGATCTGGTTCCCGCGCTCGTGTCGGCGGCCGCCGGCGCTCTCGCCCAAGAGCGGCAGGTGTTGTCGGCGATCGTCGCGGCGCGCGCCGCCTATCTCGCCGCGCCGCCCGGATCCCCGGACCGGGTCCGCGCGGCGTCGGCGCTCGAAGCCCCGATGGGCCGCCTGATCGGGATCGTCGAAGCGTCGCCCGCCCTGCGCGCCCGGGCCACGGTCGCCGCGCTCATGGACGAACTCGCGGGCACGGAGAACCGCATCGCCGTCGAGCGGCGCCGCTACAACGATCGCGTGCGCACCTACAACACGCTGGTCCAACAGTTCCCGCCGGTGCTGGTCGCCGCCGCCGCGGGCATGCGCCCGCGGCCGTACTTCGAAGCCGGGCCACGGTCGGCCGGGCGACCGGCGGTCCACATCTCACCGTAGGGTGCGGGAACCGGACGTCGCCCGCCGGCGCTTTCCGGCGTGGACGGGCAGAAACCTAGGCGAGGCGACTCGTATTGACAGATTCATCGGGCTTCGGTAGCCTAGGCCGCGGAAGAGATTGTTGACTGCTACGATGAACAATTCGGCGGCGCGCGGAAGGCGCGAGGAATGATCGGTTCGTTCCTGATCACGCTCAGGGAAGGGCTCGAAATGTCCCTGATCGTGGGCATCCTCCTCGCGTACCTCGCCCGGACCGGCCACCGTCGCGACTTCGCCGCCGTCTGGGCCGGCGTGGCCGGTGCCGTGCTCCTCAGCCTCGCCGCCGGCGGCATCATTTTCGCCACGGCCGGAGAGATGAGCGGCCCCGGCGAGCAACTGTTCGAAGGCATCGCGTTCCTGACCGCGGTCGCCGTGCTGACGTACATGATCTTCTGGATGCGGCGGGAAGCCGTGACCATTCGCTCCTCCCTGCAGGCCCGGATGAGCAGGGCGCTGCAGGCGGGCTCCCGCACGGCGCTCGTCGTGCTCGCGCTGGTCTCCGTCGGCCGCGAAGGCGTGGAGACGGCCCTCTTTCTGTTCGCCACGGTGCGGGCGTCGTCCGCGGCGGCCGCCGGTCTCGGCGCCGTTCTGGGATTGGGCGGCGCCGCGCTGCTGGGCTGGCTGCTCTATCGCGGGACCTACCGGCTCGACCTGCGCGTCTTCTTCAACGTGACGAGCGGTTTGCTGCTGCTGGTGGGCGCGGGTCTCTTGATCCGCGGCGTGGGAGAACTTCACGAGGCCGGGATCCTGCCGGCGCTGGTCGATCGTCTCTGGGACTCCAACCGGTTCGTCAACCAGTCGTCGACGATGGGCGGTCTGCTCGAGGCCCTGTTCGGGTACACGAGCACGCCCTCGCTGAGCCAGGTGATCGCCTACGTGGCGTACCTGGCCGCCGCCGGGTGGGCCTACGTGCGCCCGGTCCGCCCGCCGGCCGGCAGGCGCGCACCCGCCGGTGTGCCGGCGGTCCTGGAGCGGACGGCGCAAGCCCACCACCCGAGGGCGTGACGGGACTCGCCGCGGTCGTTCGTACGCTTGCCGTTGCCCTGTGGATCGGCGGCATGGCGGCGCTCGATTTCATTGAGGCCCCGCTGCGCTTTTCGACCCCGGCGCTCGACCGGAATCAAGCGGTGGCGCTGGGACAGGCGGCCTTTGCCCGCTTCAATCGCGTGGAGGCGGCGCTCGGCGTGATCGCGCTCGCCGCGGCGATCGCGGCGCGTTCGGCGCGGTGGACGGTCGCCGTCGCGGCGATCATGCTGGCGCTCGTGCTCGTGCAGACGCTCTACCTGACCCCCGAAATCACGAGACTCGCCGCCGGCCTGGACTTCGTCAATCGCGCCGCGGGCGACCCCCGGTACGCCGCGATTCGCTCCCTGCACAACGTCTACGCCGCGGCCGAGATCGCAATCCTGGCCGGCGGCGTGGCCGTGCTCGCGGGCTGGGCCGCCTCCGCCCGGTAAACCCCCGCGGGAGCGCGTCCGCGCGTCGTCGAATCCTGTTCCCGTGCGAACGGCGTGGTCGGTCTCGTGCGGACGCATCCCCTACGGCGAGGCGTGGACGCTCCAGAAGGCGCTCCTCACCGCCCGCCAGGCCGGCGTAGTTCCGGATACGGTGCTGCTGCTCGAGCACCCGCCCGTGATCACCCTGGGCCGGAGCGCGCGCGCCTCCAACGTGCTGGCCGGCGCGGACGCGCTCGCCGCTCGGGGCATCGACCTCTTTCAGATTGAGCGGGGCGGCGACGTCACGTATCACGGCCCCGGCCAGCTCGTCGGGTACCCGATCGTCGATCTGCGGGCCCTTGACGAGGACGTGGTGCGCTACGTCCGGGCGCTCGAAGCGGCCCTAATCGACGCGCTGGCGCACTGGCAGATCAGCGCCGAGCGCCTGCGGGGGTTCCCCGGCGTGTGGGTCGGCGGCGCCAAAGCGGCGGCGATCGGCGTGGCCGTCCGGCGCAAGGTCACGATGCACGGCTTTGCGCTGAACGTCGCCCCCGACCTGGCGGCGTTCGACCTCATCAATCCGTGCGGGCTCGGCCGGCCCGTGACGTCCATGGCGCGCCTGCTCGGGCGCCGGGTCGCGCTGGACGACGCGGAACCCGTCGTCGCCGGTACGCTGGCGGCCGCGCTCGGTCTTCGCCTGGAACCGCGGGGTCTCGCGGAGATTCGGACGATTCTGAACAGGGTCATCGGGCCCGGCGCTGGCCCCGCCGCCCTGCGGCCGGGGGCCTGAGAGGAGCGCCAATGGGACAGGATGTGGTGGTGGTGGGATCGCTGCGCGCCTCGCCGGGGACGAAGGTCACGGGATTCCTCCCGGTCCCGGGAACCCCGATTCAGATGCCGGTGACGGTAGTCAACGGGAGCGCGCCGGGACCGCGTGTGGCGATCACGGCCGGCGTGCACGGCGGCGAATATCCCGGCATCGAGGCGGCGATCCGGACCGCGGCGGCGTTGGAGGCCCGCGACGTGCGCGGCACCGCCGTCATCGTGCACATCGTCGACGTCCCGGCGTTCGTGGCCCGGAGCATCTACATCTGTCCGCTGGACGGCAAGAACCCCAACCGGCTCTTTCCCGGCAACGCCGACGGCACGGCGAGCGAGCGGCTTGCGCACACGTTGTTCACGGAAGTCATCGCGCCGAGCGACGCCTACGTTGATCTCCACGGCGGCGACATCAACGAAGCGCTGGTGCCGTTCACAATCATGGTCGAGACCGGCAACGCGGATCTGGACGCCCGGACGCGCGGGCTGGCCGGGGTGTACGGTATCCAGTACGTCGTGCGCGGGCGGGTGGGCGGCGGCACGTATGCCGCGGCGGCGCAGCGCCACATCCCGGCCATTCTCACCGAGGCCGGCGGGCAGGGACTGCTCGACGACGCGTCGCTCCACCTCCACCTGCGCGGATTGCGCAATGTCCTGCGACACCTCGGCATCGTCAACGGGGCGCCGGAGCCGGTGCCGCCGACCACGCTCCTCGCGCGGCTGCACTGGGTGACGTCGCAACACGCGGGTCTGTTCTACGCGGAGGTTTCGCCGGGCGCCCAGGTGGAAGCAGGCGGGCGCATTGGGGAGATCCGCGACTACTTCGGCCGGCGGTTGGAAGAGGTGCGCGCCCCGGCGTCCGGCATCGTCCTCTTCACCGTCACGACGCCGGCCACCAATCCGAACGATCCGCTATTTGCGGTGGGCGAGCCTGGGTAGTCCGGTCGAGCGCCGAGGCGGGCGCACCGAGCGCGCCGCGCCGGCGGTTCGCGCGAGTCTCCGCGGACGGCGGGCGACGATGCGTCCGAGCGCCATCCGGCGACCCCGGTCGCGATAGAGTCCGTCGCTTGCGTAGAGGATCTCCCAGTCGCCCAGGATCCGCCGGAGTTCTCCGGGGCGAAGCCGGCGGCTGCGATCGGCGGGGCCGGCGTCGTGTTCGCCCGCGTCCAGGTGCGTCTCGAAGATCAGCAGGCCCCCGGGACGGACGGCCGCGCGCAGCGCCGGAAACATCCGCCGTTTCAGAAAGAACGCGTTCACGACCACATCGTACAGTCCGCGCTGGGGACGCCAGCGATCGAGGTCCGCGACGATCCAGCGGATGCCGGGCAGCCCGGCGCGCCTTGCCCGCCGCGCGGCCTCGTGCAGCGCCGTCGGCGAGATGTCAACGGCGTCGACGCGGTAGCCGGCATGAGCGAGGGCCAGCGCGTTGCGGCCAAGTCCGGTCGCGACGTCCAGCGCCCGTGGCGCCCCGCGCGCGTGAGGTGCGCGGGTGTCGACCGGCGCCAACGAGCCACCCCGGGCCGCACGACGCCGGCGGGTGAGTGAGGGCAACCAACGGTGGAGCAGGGTCGACGGAGGCCCGTCGTGCGGACAATCGCCGCCGCGATAGCGCGCCTCCCATCTAGTCCGGTCGGCCTTCACGGCTCGATCATAGCGTAACGCGCCCGCGTCCGCCGGGTGCCGCCACATCTCGTGCCGGCCGGATCGCGCGCCGCATATGAATGGAAGGCAGGACGGCGGCATCCCGTGCCTTCCATCGTGTGGCGAAACGGTGCGGGTGTTGTCGGGCCGCCGCTACATCGGTTCCTCGTCTTCGTCGCTCTCCTCGTCGCTCTCGTGATCCTCAGTACCCCACATCGGCGTGGCCGGCGTTGGGCTGACGGGCGCCGGCGTGATCGGCGGGAGTCCGGGGCTGAGGGTGCCCAGCGTCGTTTGTTCCGCCGTCGGGACGGACGCGGGTCCCGCCCCGCCGCGGCGGGCCGGGGCCTTCCGCGCGGGCTTCGGTGCGGCGCCGCCCTTGGCGCCCGAGCGCCGCCGTGTTGCGCCCGTCGCACTCTTTCGGGCGGAGGCCGTCCGGCGCTTCGTTCTCGCCGTACCCTTGCGGGCGGAGGCCTTCCGGCTCCGGGTGGAGCGGCCCGCCGGCCGGCGCTTGGCCGCGGTCGTGCGCTTCCGGCGCGACCGGGAGGCCCCCTGGACCTTCCGGGACCTGGCCCGCTTCTTGCGCCGGGATGTCCTGCTCGCCATGCTCCGACCTCCCTTGTCCGGTAGACGCTAAGTCACCGCAGGGTCGTGCCGATGCGCGCCCGTCCTTCGACGGACCTGCGGCATTTCCTTTCCCGGCCGTGTGTTTTCCCCTCCCGGCCGGGGACGTCTCGCTCCGGGCCGCGTGGGGCATCATGTAGGTCGGTATTCGGGGGGCGGCGGGAGGACTTTGATCGGCTGCAACGAATAGTAAAGCCGCACCCAGCGGGGCCGCATTCGCCCCTCGATACCGATTCGCAGCAGTTCATCATCATAGCACCGGCCGAGGCCAGCGGATGCGGATCCGTGTCCGGGTTATTACGGGTTGTTGGTTGCTTGTGTGCATGTTCACCGCGGGGGGCGCCTCGTCGTGGGCCTCCGCAGTGCCGTCCCGCCATTCTCCCGCCCGGACGTCATCCACCGCCCCGCGGCGCCGCCTTCCCGTACGGCCTCCGCTGCCCACCGTAAGCCGGCCTCTGCCGGCGCGGACCGCGGCGCCCTCCCGGGCCGCGTCTCCCGACGCCCAACTGCAGGGCGTTCAGCAGCAGCTCGCCGACGAACGGCGCCGCCTGGCGCTGACCACGCGCCAAGAGCACCAGGTGCTCGGCGAGTTGTCGCACACGGAGGAGCGGCTGCACGTCGCCGAAGCGCAGCTCCACAAGACGACCGCCGCCCTCAGCGGAACCAAACGGGCGGTGGCGGACGCCAACGAGGCACTGGGCGCCGTATCGCGCCGGCTGGCCATCCACGAGCAGTTGATGGAGGAGCGGCTGCGCGCCTTCTACAAGGACGGCCCCCTCGGGTACCTCGACGTGCTGCTCGGCGCCGCGGACTTTCGCGATTTCGTCGCCCGGTCGTATCTGCTCGGCCTCATCGTCTCGCGGGATCTGCGCCTCTATCAGCAGGTGACCGAAGAGCGCGACCGCCGGGACGAGGTCCGGACCACGCTCAAGCAGCGCGAAGCCGATTTGGCGGTGCAGCGGAAGCAGTGGGTCGTGAGCCGCCAGGAAACCGCGGCGCTTGCGGTGCAGCGCCGCCGGATCCTGGCACAGATTCGCGTACAGCGCGAGACGCAGGAAGCGGCCATTCGTGAACTGGAGGCCGAGTCGTTTCGCATCACGGAAATCATCCGGCAGCGCCAGCGCGGATCGCACTTCGGCGGCCGGTGGAGCCTCGCCGGCGGCACGCTGCGGTGGCCCGCGTCCGGTCCGATCACGTCCGGCTTTGGGTGGCGCATCCACCCGATTTTCCACACCCGGCAGCTCCACACCGGGATCGACATCGGCGCGCCGTGGGGCGCGCCCGTGGAGGCCGCGGCGGACGGAACCGTGCTTTACGTCGGCTGGATGACCGGGTACGGCAACGTCGTCGTCCTCGACCTCGGCAACGGTCTGTCCTCGATATACGCGCATCTGTCATCGTATCTCGTCAGGATCGGCGAGACCGTGCGCCGCGGGCAGGTGATCGCCCGCGTCGGCAGCACCGGCTGGAGCACCGGCCCGCACCTGCATTTCGAGATGCGGCGGGACGGCCAGCCCTACGATCCGCTCGCCCCATAGCGGCCTTCGCTTGCGGCCCCAACGGGGGCGTGCTAGACTCGACGCTGATCCGGAATACGGCGCGCCCCCGCGCCGTTCGCCGGAATGAAGGGGAAAGAGGCACGACGGAGGCTGGAGCGCGGATGAGTCCCTGCATCTGTACGAGCGGGATCCGCCCGGCGGCGGAGGTGTACCGCCGGAGGTAGGCGGGCGTCCGGGTTCCCGTGTTCGTGAGGTTGTCGGCCGCGGCGTCCACCGCGGCTGTGCTGTTTTTTGAGGGTCGTCTCAGGGAGGTGAACGTGCGATGGCGCTCGTGTATCTGCCGACGCCGCTGCGGCGGCTGACCAACGGCCGGGCGCGCGTCCGCGCCGGCGGGGGCACGGTCGAAGAGGCGCTCGCCGGTCTGGAGCGCGAGTTCCCGGGGCTCCGCGAGCAACTGCGGGATCCGAGCGGTGCGGTGCGCAGCTTCATTAACGTGTTCGTCAACGGGACCGAGATCCGGTCGCTGCAGGGGGCCGCGACGCCCCTCGGCGAGGGCGACGAGATCTCGATCGTCCCGGCAATGGCCGGGGGATAGCGCAGTGGAGGTCTCGCTCCGGCGATCGCCCGACCCGCGGCATGCGCCGGACCGCCCGCCGGCCGCCGGGGCCGTGCCCGATCTCCGCGTGTGGCGCATCGATCACCTGCTGCTCCACGAGCAGGCCGACACCGCCCGCGTGCGCCGGCTCGAGGACGCGCTGCGGCGCGACGGCGTTCTGCGCAACCCCCCGATCGCCGCGCCGCTGCCCGACGGGCGGGCGGTGGTGCTCGACGGCGCGAACCGCGTGACCGCCCTCCGCTCGCTCGGCCTGCCGCAC
>DASYZR010000064.1 GCA_035945995.1 bacterium | reverse complement strand
TGAGCACACTATTGGGCGCAGGCGCGCAAGCGAGGTCGGGCGACCTCCAGCCGTGCCATTGGACGTACGTCGTCGTTGCATTCCCGGCGTACGTCCCGCAAAACTCTCCCGCCACCGCCAACCCGTCGCGCGCCGCTTTGAGATCGGCGAAGAACCGGTGAGCGAGCGAGGCCGCAATCGTAAAGGTTTTGAGGGGGCCATGCGTCGCTCTCCCGCGATCTTGCAGCGTGAGATCGGCGTTGCCGTCGGACCACACGTCCATTTTGTATCCCCACCAATCCGTCGCACCCGAATCGACGACCGTCGCACCGTCGCGCGCCGGCGTGTTGGCCGCGCAAACGGCAAGCGGTAACACCATCAACGCTAAGGCAAATGCCACGCGAGTGATTCGCAAGCTAAAAGACTTGTACATTTCCTCTCCTAAACGAAAGACATCTCCCTGAGGTTTCGTTAGGGTGACGCTTCGTAATGGTCTCGTAAAAACGTGCCCATCGAGAGAACCGATCCTTCGGAAAACGGCCAGGCCGCGACGTGTCCGTTGTGGGCCCAGATCGCGATGTTGGCATCGGGGTATAGGCTGTCGGCGACCCAACGCACGTTTTGCGCCATCCCCGCGTCACGCGCGTCGTCGTAGTCGTTTGAGCATCGTGCGATCAGCTCCTGAACGATGGAATACGCAGAGCGCGCGATCGCCAACGACGCATGCGCGCGGGCAACGATGCGATAGGCATCGGATATCCGCGCGAGGCACGCAAGCTTGACCCGCGAGCTGAGCGTTTCAAAGGCCCACCCTAATTATCTTCCATTGTGTGCTGATTCTGTCTAGTCCGGAATTTGCGTTTTGGCTTCTCGAGTCATCTTCAGTGTGCACCTGCACGCCTTGTATTGGAGGATTCCACCCCAGTTTCCTCCAGCGCGGGCCCACAAGAGCCCGTTCTGCCCTTCCTGAGAACGCCAACACCGGGATGGCCGCACCGGCGGGCGATTTCTCGGCCACCTCTCCGTCCTCGGCTGCTGGGCTGCCCGACCTGGCTGCAACGACAGTGTCTGCCTACCTTGCGGGCCCAGGCAGGGCGACAAGCCGTCGCAGGATCGCCCCGAATAGCGTCCGCGTCAGGTATCCTGCGGCCAGCAGCCATCAGTAATAGCGCGCGTGTTTCACGAGCCGGCCACCCGTCTTCATCAGGCGTTGCTGCAGACTTGTCAGCGACCAGGTGTCGATCCGCTTCGGCAACCCGAGCCGCCGCCACAAATTCCCCAGGTTGTAGGCGATGATGCTGAGCCACAGCCGCACTTCGTTCGGCCGGAACCGGTGACAGCTCAGCCGCGTCATCTTCACCGCCTGCTTCCCCTCTTTGATCCATTGCTCTGCCGTTCCCCGCTTATTGTAGAATCGCACCACCGCCCGACTGTCCATTTCCAGGGTCGTCACGATGAAGCCCACTCGAGGAAACAGTTCCCCGCAGTGCCACTCGACCTTCGCGACCACCCGCCGTGCCGTCTTCCAACTGACGGCCTGGTACCGGAAGCTCTTGTACCGGACCACCGGCTTGTGACTGGGTCGTCCCACGGACCGCCGGAACAACTCCTCGACCTCGCGCTCCAGGATGTCGTTGGAGGGGATGCGGATCGCGTACCTCACGCCCCGCTTCTCCAGGGCTTCGTAGAGTTCCGGTTTGGCGAACGCGGCGTCGGCCCGGACGACTACGTCCTTGTCGTGCTTCTGCTGCCGCTCGATCTCGGGCAGCAGCACTTGGTCCCAATCCTCGGCGCTGTGGACGTTGCCCGACCGCAGCTTCACCGCCAGACAGTCGCCCTCCCGATTGAACAGTAGCAGCGGATGATAGCAGGTCGACTCGAAGTGGCCGTTGTAGACGTTCTGTTCCTGTTGCCCGTAGACCGGGATCTCGGTGCTGTCCAGATCGAGCACCACCCGCTGCGGGGAGGTCAGCGCCTCCACTCTTGCGATCAGCTCCCGGTTGATCGCGGCCAGCCCGACAAGGTTCTTGTCTTGGGTCAACAACTCCGTCTCGAACGAGTGCACTCGGGACGTCAGGGCGGCCCCGCGCTCCCAGACCGTCTCCGACCCGATCAGCCGGAACGTCGGATCGTGGGAGAGGCGCTCGGCGTCGTTGACGTCCTCGTACCCCGCCAATCGGCGGTAGACCGATTGCCGGACCAAGTCGGCGAGCGGAAACTGGGTGTTCTTCCCCCGAGGGTCAGTGACGTGCTGCGCGATCAAGTCGCTGAAACCCAACCGCTCGTCCAGCTCGCGCACGAGGATCAAGCCGCCATCGGAGGTGACCCGGGAGCCCTGGAACTCGACCCTCAGCGCGGGGTTGAAAGAGAGCTGGAAGGGCTGGTTTTGGGCCTCACCCATTGGGTACGTACCTCCCCGGCGTGATCATCGTGCGCAAACCCGCATCCATAAAGGCATTCGACGCATCCCCGAGGTTCTTTGTGCGCAGTCAAATCGGAAATGTAGGGTACAGGGCAATTGGAGGAAAGAAGCAAAGTACCCCGCCCGCATCGCTCTTGTTGGTCCACGGCGCCGGTAGCGGACCGTGCGTGTTTCGCAGTTGGGCATCGGCTTTTCCTGGTATCGACGTGGTGGCCATTGACCTACAAGAGGGCCTCGACATCCGAAGTGCCAGCATGCGTGACTACGCCGCGGCCGTCATGGCGGCGACAGCGCGACTGCGCCGGCCCACGGCCCTCTGCGGGTGGAGCATGGGCGGATTGGTCGTCCTTCTGGCCGCCCTGAAAATAAGGCCTGACAGTGTGATCTTGCTGGAGTCCAGTCCACCAGGTGGAGTTCAAGGGTTCAATCCCGATGTCGCACTTCGCGAAGGCACATTCGACCCGGAGGAAGCATACGGTCGTTTCCCCGCCGGCCAGCGAGCACGACCCGAATTGCTGCTCGCCCGAGCGGAGCGGAAGCGGGGCATTCCCATCCCAGAGATCCCCGGCCGGTCCCTCGTCGTCTACGGCGACAGTTTTCCAGAGGAGCGGGGCCGGCGGATTGCGTCGTTGTATGGGTCAGAGGAACGATATTTCCCCGGTCTCGACCATTGGGGGTTGGTCCTGGATCCGGCGGTCCGAGTTGCGATCGCCGAATTCCCGGGATCCGCCGCTGAACGGAGTGCTTAACTCCTCCAAGAGCCTGGTTGGTGGTGAGCGTCGTCTAACGGGCACGCCGCTCCCGAGGCGCCCTTCGTCATCGAGCATCGGGAGGCGCTCATCTATATGCTCTGCGAGGCCGCGGAGCTCGAGCACGGCATCATGTGCCAATATTTGTTGGCCGCCTTCTCGCTCAAACAAGCACCGAGGAGGGCCTGAGCGAGTCGCATTTGGAGATGGTGCAGCGTTGGAGAGGCGTCATCCTGGGGGTGGCCGCCCAGGAGATGTTGCACCTGGCCCTGGTCCAAAATCTGCTCTCCGCGATCGGGGCCGCGCCCCACCTCTCGCGCCCCCACCTCCCCGCGCCGGCCGGCCATTATCCCGCCGGCGTGCAACTCGCGTTGATGCCCTTCGGCGGACAGGCGCTCGGGCATTTCATGTGTCTCGAGCGACCGGAGAGAATGGCGCTGGACGACGCGGAAGGCCTGGCGGCGATCGAGCGCGCGACGCCCATTATGGAGCTGGGCGAGATCGTCCCGCGGCTGCGGCCTGGGCGCTCATCCGAGAGCGCCTGCAGGAAGGGGTCGGCTTCTGCGACAGAATCGGGGGCAGGGGCCCCAAGCCTGACGGCGCCCTTGGGCCGGATCGGCGAATCGCTTGGCGGCTTCGCGAATAGGCTCGTGCTCGGCTGAGCGGAGCCGATGAAGCCTGGTCGGACGGAAGCATTCAGCGATGGCGTGTTCGCCATCGCCGCGACGCTGCTCGTGCTTGAGATCCACGTACCTGTCGCGCACGGGATCTTCTATCCGCCGCCGTTCATGCGTGGCCCGCGTACGTCAGTTATGGCATCAACTTCCTGACCATCGGCATCATCTGGATGAACCACCACGCCATCTTCGACCATCTTCACCGCGTCGATCGCCCCTACGGGTGCTCAACCTACTTCTCTTACTGCTTGTGGCGCTGATCCCGCTTCCCACGGCCTTGTTGGCCACCTACCTCCAAGCAGGTCACGACGAAGCCGTGGCCGGCGCGGCCCACGTTCTACGGAAGGATGAGCTTCGGACCACCACGAGCGACGACGCCACTAAACGGAAGCTGCTGCTATGATTCACTGGCGGGGCGCCGGCATACGCTGTCGGCATCCCGCTGGCTTTTGTGAACGCGAGAATCAGTCTTATGCTCTACGCGGCGCTCACCGTCTACTACCTTCTGTGGCAGGTCCCCGTCGAGGTTGGTGGCCGGTAAGAGGGATAGTTCGTGGCTCATCACAGGGAAAAAGAGCGGGAGCCCGGCCTCGCCTGGCGCAACTACCCGGAGATCCCGCCAGTGCTTGCTGCAAGGATACGGCTCAGTACGGCGTAGCTCGCGGGGTCAGTTTCCGTCGCCAGTCCTTGCTGGAACTCTCGAAAGTGGGTGATTTTGTGCCGGAGGGAGGACCCCAGATGCCCGCCGCCCAATCGAGCTCTCCAGCGCATCGTCACCGCATCGCGGGTTTTGCAATGGCTCGCGAATCCACTCGGTGGGCTCCGGAACATGAGCGATACGGCCAGGTCGGGCGGCCGGATCGTCGTACTCGATTACCATCACGAGCGGATCCAGTGGACACCTGACCAGGGAGAGCATGCGGACTTTCTGCGAACGGTTCCTCGGTTGGCGGAGAGACGCCGGCTTGGATAACACGATTGCCGACCGGCTCCCCGATGTACTCCGCGATGCTGGACTCGCCGATATTCGGCCTACACCTGCCGGTACCTTCGCAGAGCACCGGGCGCGGGCTGCGGACGTAGAACGCCTCTGTGGCCCCACAAGGAATCGACGACCCTCTTGCCAACGTCTTAGAGGTGAACCATAGCGAGACGCGGAGGTGACCGGATGAATGGGATTCATCTGCGGCGCGCTCACGCGAAGAACGGGATGATGCGGCGCGGGCTGCTTTGGTACGTTGGGGCGGCGCTCGTCGCGGTGTTGCCGGCCACGTACGGCGCCGGGACAGGTGCCACGGCGGCGGCGCCGCAGACCGGCGGGACGGTCGTGTACGCCGTAGGCCCGCAGGACATCAACTGGTATCAGCCGCTACGGCCCGCCGCGTACAACACCGTGGTCGACGGCAGGGCGGCCACGATGATGTACCTGCCGCTCTTCTGGGTCGGCGGGGACGGCAAGATCGATTACAGCCACAGCGTCGCGAGCGCCATTACCTGGAACCAGGACGGCACCGTCTACACGGTGCGCATGAACCCCAAATGGCACTGGTCGGACGGCAAGCCGGTGACGGCCGACGACGTGCTGTTCACCTGGTACGTGATCCAGGCGGCCAGCGCGAAGTCGGCGCCCGCGCCGTGGCCGTACGCCCAATCGGGTTTCGGCGGCATTCCCGACGACGTGAAGGCCGTGACGGCGATCAGTCCGACAGAGTTCACCGTCACGTTGACACATCCGGTCAATCAGCTCTGGTTCGAATACGATGGGCTCTCGCAGCTCCGTCCGCTGCCGTCGCATGATTGGAACAAGTACCCGAACGATCCCGCGGCCGAACTGGCCTACCTCACAAAGAACGGGAACAATCCGTCGTTTTTCGGCGTGGTGGATGGGCCCTGGAAGCTGGAATCGGCCACCGACAAGCAGTCGTGGGCATTCGTGCCCAACCCCGCGTACAGCGGGCACAAGCCCTACCTGGCCAAGTTCATCTATGCTTACCAGACGTCCGACGCCGCGGAAGAAGCCGCGCTGCGGACCGGGGCGGTCCAGGTCGGCTATCTGCCGGCCACGGACTACAGCATACGCGATCAGTTTTCGAACGACCGGTTTTTCACCAGCACGAACTACGGGTACTGCCGCCTCTTCCTCAATTTCGCCAACCCGGAGGCGGGACCGATCCTGAAACAGCTGCCCGTACGCCAGGCGATGGCGATGGGCATCGATCAGCGCGATATCATCGACAAGCTGTACCATGGCCAAGCCGTCATCGGCAGCGGCCCGGTGCCGCTGATCCCGCCGACCTTTCTCGATCCCAAACTCAAGACGCCGCCGTACGCCTTCGACCCGGCGGCCGGCAAGAGGGTCCTCGCGGAGCACGGCTGGAGTCTCCAGAACGGCGTCGTGACCAACGCGCAGGGGCAGAAGCTGCGGTTCACCATGCAGTACGTGAGCGGGAACACCACGACCGAGGCCATGATGCAGCTCATCCAAAGCGACTGGGCCAAGGAGGGCGTCTCGATCCAGCTCGAGCCCCGAACGTTCGCCCAGATGGTCGGCATGCACCTGAAGGCCGACGCCGCGCAGTGGGAGATTCAGGGCGGCATCTGCTGGGTCTGGGGCGCCAGCTACCCGACGGGCGACGGTATCTACCGGACCGGCGCCGCGTACAATTTTTACGAGTACTCCGATCCAACGCTGGATCGGCTGATTGACGCGACCCTGGCACCGCACCCGACGCCCGCGGCGGCGCAGGCCTCGATGAATGCCTACGAGGAGTACGTGGCGCGGCAGCTACCGCAGATTTGGATGCCGAAGCCGTACATCCTCAACGAGGTCCAGAAGAACGTGCACGGTGTGGTGTCGACGCTCAATAATTTCACGGGCGCGATCTTGCCGCAGTACTGGTGGATCGGCCGTTGACGTAGGGTGCGCGTGAGCGCACAGTCCGCGGCGGCCGGGCGCGCGGTGCCCAGGGCGGCACAGGCGGAGGGCCGCTACGCCAGAAATTGGAGGGTTCTCCGCCGGCATCCCCTGGCATGGGCGGGCGGCGCCGGGCTCGCCTTCATCGTCGGCTTGTGTTTTCTCGGTCCGCCCGTGTATGAGACCGATCCGATGGCCGTCAACATTCTGAGCACCCTGCAGCCGCCGTCGGCCTTTCACCCGCTCGGCACGGATGAGCTGGGCCGCGACGTGCTGAGCCGCCTGATGCTGGGCGGCCAGCTCTCGCTCGAAGTCGGGTTCGCGGCGGCGCTGGCGTCGATGGCGGTCGGCATCGCTTACGGGCTCACCGCGGGATACGGCGGCCGGTGGGCCGACACAGTCATGATGCGCGTCGTCGACCTGCTGCGCGCGGTGCCGGCTCTGTTCCTTCTCCTCTTCGTCAACTCCGTGTTCAAGCCGAACGCCGGCCTGTTGATCGCGCTGATCGCGTTCGTCGCCTGGCACGACGTCAGCCGACTCGTACGGGCGGAAGTGCTGTCGCTCCGGGAGCGCACATACGTCGAAGCGTCTCGGGCCGCCGGCGCCTCGCGCCTCCGGGTGGCGCTCGTCCACCTCCTGCCCAACGCCATCGGCACGATCGCCGTGACAGCCACGTTTCGGGTTGCGGACGCGATCCTTCTGGTGGCCGGGCTGAGTTTTCTCGGCCTGGGCCTGCCGCCGCCGGCGCCCAACTGGGGGGCCATGCTGGCCACCTCAATGTCGTACCTGCCGCAGAACGCCTGGTGGCTCGTCTACCCGCCGGGAGTCGCGCTCCTGCTCGCCGTTGTGTCCGTCAATTTTCTCGGCGATGCACTGCGCGAGGCGTTCGACACGCGCCTCCGCCGGAGTCTCTAGGTGCGTCCCCGACACACGTCCCGCTGCCCGGAGCGGGGAGAGGCTGACCGATGCTGCGGCTGATCCTTGGGCGGGCGGTCGAAGCCGCACCGACGCTCTTTCTGCTCACGCTCCTCAGCTTTGTGCTCATCCACATCGTGCCCGGCGGGCCGGCCACCGCCATGCTCGGAGACCAGGCGACCCCGGCGCTGGTCGCGCAGATCAACCACTCCCTCGGCCTGGATAAGCCGCTTCCGGTCCAGTACCTGATCTGGCTCGGGCAGCTCCTTCGTGGCGATTTCGGATACGCCTATACATATCACGAGACGGTATTCCGGCTGATCTTGACCAATCTGCCGCACACCCTGGTCCTGGTCGTCACGGCCATCGTGATCTCGCACCTGATCGCGATCGCCGTCGGCATCTACCAGGCCACACATCACAACACGTGGACGGATCACGCGCTGACCGGCGTCGTCTACTTCCTCTACTCTATGCCGAGTTTCTGGCTCGGGATCATTCTGATCTTCACCTTCTCGTACAAGATAGGCTGGCTGCCGGCGGGCGGCATCACCAATCCGACCGACCTCCATCCAAGCCTCGGCGCGCTCATGCTGCACCTGGTGCTGCCGGTTGCCACGCTCGTGCTGTTGACAGTCGCCGGGTGGAGCCGCTACGTGCGGTCCTCGATGACCGAGGCGCTGGTCCAGGACTACATCCGCACGGCGGAGGCGAAGGGCCTCTCCCGCGGCAGGCTCCTCGTCCGCCACGCGTTCAAGAACGCCCTCTTGCCGCTCATCACGCTGGTGGGACTCTCACTTCCCTTTCTCTTCAGCGGAGCAGTGATCATCGAGTCGGTCTTCAATTACCCCGGTATGGGCCTACTCTTCTGGGACGCGGCGGGCAGCCGGGACTATCCTATCCTGCTGGGCATCGTCGTCGTCGTTGGCGTGCTGACCGTACTGGGCAACCTGCTGGCCGACGTGCTGTACGGATGGGCCGATCCCCGCATCAAGTACGATTGATCGAAGGGACTTTACATTCTCGTCGGCCTTCGCCGGACCGGGGACCGCGTTCCGATGATCGGCGGCTGACCTTCTTCGGGTTGTTCCTGGTACCGGATCGTGTTCTTGGTCTCCTTTCCCTTCGCGAACTGGATTGTCGCAGTGTCGGCCATATGTGTCTCCTGAGTAGGGCTGAGGCTGAAGGTTGTTCGCGGGAGCCGCCCGCACTGTGGTTGGCGGGTTCCCGTCCCCGCAGGACTCTGCCCGCGGCAAGTGGTAATGGTCCGAAACCGTGTGAGCCGGTACGGTGAAGCGCAGGCGGTACCCGGGTGGAGGCACGTTGGAATGGCCGCGACGGACGCGCACGGGCCGCATCGCACCGGGGTTTGCCGACGTCTGCGAAGGCGGACGTCCGGGGCGATATTCGTCCCATTCATGCTGGCAGGCGCGGTGACCACCGCCCTCGGGGCGGGGACTGTCCCACCGATCGGCTACCAGAACGGGACGCACACCGTGTCCTTGAGCCTCACCGCGGCACAGGCAGACGGGTACAACTTCAACGGTTACGCGAGCGGCACGCTGGTCGTGAAAGTGCCGACGGGGAGCACGGTGCAGGTCACGATGCGAAATATCGCGGCGGACGTCTCGCACAGTCTGCTGGTGGCTCCCTGGGACCAACGCACGAAAGGGAGCGGGTTCACGCCGGCCTTCCCTGGTGCGGCGTCCGGCGACTTCGAGACGGGCATCACCTCGCACGATCCTCCGCTGCACTTCACGTTCACCGCCCGCAGCGCTGGGACCTACACCCTTCTCTGCGGCGTGCCGGGCCATGCCCTGATAGGGATGTGGGACGAACTCGATGTGGTGGACGGGCTAAGCGCGCCGTCCGCTACCACCAAGTGAATGGAGTCGTCACGCGCGACGCGGACGTCGAGCAGGAGGGGGCCCCGATGGACCGTGAGTCTGCGGCTGGACTGGACATAAAGAGGAACGGTCGACTGACCCGCCGGGCGTTGCTCTACCGATCGGGGGCGATCGCTGGGGTGGCTGCGCTCGGAGGGGCGCCGGCGCTGGCGCTGCCGCGCGATGCCTTGGCGCAGGAACCGGCAATCCCCGGGGTCGCCTCGGGGATGAAAGTGATTAGCCGGTCACCGATCAACCTGGAGACACCGATCCCGCCACTGCGGACATGGATCACGCCCAACGACCGGTTCTTCGTCCGCCTGCACCTGCCGGGGTACGCGCAGCTCACCCGGGATGCGTGGCAGATGACCGTGGATGGAGAAGTCGGACAACCCCTGCGTCTCGCGTGGGCCGACGTGCACCGGTTTGCGCGCGTCGAGTTGACGGCGTGGCTCCAGTGCGCGGGCAACCGACGCGGGCACTTCCAGCCCAAGGCCGCGGGCGGGCAGTGGGACCGCGGGGCCGTCGGGAACGCCCGCTGGTCCGGCGTGCGTTTGCGCGACGTTCTCCTGTCGGCCAACCCAACTGTGAAAGCGCATCATGTGGCGTTCGAGGGGAGCGATCCGAACGGCGCCGCGCCGCCGTACGTCCGCAGCATCCCGATCGAGAAGGCCCTCGATCCGAACACGCTGCTGGTCTTCGAGATGAATGGCCAACCGTTACCGGTCCTCCATGGATTCCCGGTTCGAGCGTTGGTACCGGGATGGGTCGGATCGGCCAACGTGAAGTGGATCCGAGCGATTCACCTGGCCGAACAGGAGTGGAACGGGCCGTACATGAAAGACCTCTACCGCATCAACCCGGTGTCCATAAATCCGACCGACAAGAGCTTCAACTTCTCCCAGGACTTCGTCCCTACCACGGTGTTCCCCGTGAACTCATTCTTTACGTCGCCCATTACGGGCGACACGGTCCGGGCGGGATCCCTGACGTTTTCGGGGGTCGCATATGCGGGGGAGACAGGGATCGCAAAGATCGAAGTCTCGGTCGATGGTGGGCCGTGGCGGCCGACACGAATCACGACGGCCGGATCAGCGTACGCGTGGTATCAGTGGGAGTTCACGACGATGCTCGCCCCTGGCCGCCACGAACTTGCCGCACGCGCGACGGACTGGCGGGACCGCACGCAGCCGCGTGAGGGATTGTGGAATCCCCAGGGATATTTCTACAATGCCTGGGACGTCCTGGCGGTGACCGCTTCCTAATCCTGCTCATCGAGTGTTGACATGAGAAAAAGAGTCCACGACACACCTTGACGCAGGCGTCATTTCCATAAACATCTAGACATCTAGCCATCAGTCCATTACAATTGGGGCCGAGGAGCCCCATGCTGGCGCGTGTGCACAGTGCCGCCGTGATCGGCATCGACGCGGTGCCCGTCGACGTGGAGGTCGACGTCGGGGCGGGGATCCCGATGTGCGCGATCGTCGGGCTGCCGGACCCCGCGGTGCGGGAGGCGCGGGAACGCGTCCGGACGGCGATCCGCAACGCGGGCTACGAGATGCCGGCGCGCCGCGTCACCGTCAACCTGGCGCCCGCCGATCTGCGCAAAGTGGGCCCCGCGTTCGACCTGCCGATGGCGCTCGGCATCCTGACCGCGACCCGGCAAATCCCTCCGCAGGCGCTGGCCGGGTGTATCGTCATCGGCGAGTTGTCGCTCGACGGCGGGGTGCGTCCCGTGGCCGGGGTGCTCAACATCGCCCTCGCCGCCCGTGCGCGGCGCGCGCGGGCCGTGCTGGTGCCGGCCGCCAACGCGGAGGAGGCCGCGGTGGTCACGGGCCTGCGGGTCCATCCGGTGACGTCGCTGGCGTCCCTCGTCGCGGCACTGATTCGGGAGGGCAGCCTCCCGCTGCAGCCGCCGACGGGCGCGCCCGGCGCCCCGGCCGCCGCCGGCCCGACCGACGACGAGGCGGATCTCGGGGACGTCCGCGGCCATGCCCACGCGCGGCGGGCGCTCGAGCTCGCCGCCGCCGGCGGGCACAACCTGCTGCTGATCGGACCGCCGGGGACGGGCAAGACGATGCTGGCGCGGCGGCTGCCGACGATCCTGCCGCCGCTGTCCGCGGAGGAGGCGATCGAGGTCACGCGGATCTACAGCGCGGCGGGCCGTCTGCCGGCATCGTCCCCGCTGATCACGGCGCGGCCGTTTCGCGCCCCGCACCACACCACGAGCGCCCACGCGCTCGTCGGCGGCGGGACCCCGCCGGCCGCCGGCGAGGTGAGCCTCGCCCACCTCGGCGTGTTGTTTCTCGACGAGGTGGCGGAGTTTCACCACGACGCTGTGGAGGCGCTGCGTCAGCCGCTCGAAGACGGCCGGGTCGTCATCGTGCGCGTGGGAGGGACCGTGATGTTCCCGGCCCGCTGTATGCTGGTCGCCGCGATGAATCCGTGTCCGTGCGGCCACCTCGGCGACGCGCGCCGCGTCTGCACCTGCACCCCTCCGCAGCGGGCGCGCTATCGCGCGCGGGTGTCGGGTCCGCTCCTCGATCGAATCGACCTCCACGTCGAGATGCCGCCGGTGTCCGCCGACGAGCTCACGGCGCCGGCACCCGCCGAGCGGTCGGCCGACGTCCGCGCCAGAGTGACGCGCGCGCGGGCCCTCCAGGCGGAGCGGGGAAGGGCGTTGGGCATCGTGGCCCCGGTCAACGCGACGATGCCGGCAGCGCTCGCGCGAACCTGCTGCGCGCTCGGACCGGCGCCGCGGGCGCTGCTGCGCCAGGCCTTTGATCGGCTCGGCCTCAGCCCGCGCGCCTACCATCGCTTGGCGCGCGTCGCCCGGACGATCGCCGACCTCGAAGGCGCGCCGTCGATCGACGTCCGCCACGTCGCGGAGGCGATCGGATACCGGGCGCTCGACCGCGTGCGCGAGCCCGACGGACTTGCGCAGGTGTGAGTTTCACGCCGCCGGGGCCGGGATGGCCTGATGTGGCCGGCGGTTGATGCGGACACCGCTCCAGTCGGCCCCGCTTCGGGCGAACTGTGGCGGATGCTGCGCGCACACGCCGCGCCGGCGGCCCGGCCGTGTCGGCGCTGCGGGAACGGCTATCCCATTGCTCCCGCGTGTCTGGCGGCCTGCATCACGCCGATTCCCGGCGATGCCTGTCCGCGATGCGCCCAACCGCGCACCGGCGGCGCCTGCCGCAGCCTCGGCTGCGTGCGCGGCTGGTCCCGCATCCGCCGGGCGGACGCGGTGCTGGGCTATAAGCACGGCGACGTCGAGCGGCTCGTGCTCGCCGCGAAGCGCCTCGAGGGATGGGCCGTCACAGCACTCGGCCGCCTGCTCGCCGGATGGCTCCTGGATGCCGCGGGGCGACGGCGTTACGATGTGGTCCTTCCCGTCCCTTTTCACGCCGCGGGGCTCCAGGGGCGTCCCGCCCATCCGCTTACGTCGATCTACTTGGGTGCGCGTCCGGCGGTGTGGCCCCGCGTGCGGGCCGACGACCTGGCGCCACCGCTTCTTGTGCAGACCCGGCCTCGGCCGGCGCGGTGGGCCCAGTCGGAACCGGCGCGGTGGCGGTCCGTGCGGGGGACGGTGGCGCTTGCCTTTCCGACCCGGCTGCTGCGCGGGGCCCGCGTGCTGATCGTCGACGATGTGCTGACGAGCGGTGCCACGGTGAGCGAGTGCGCGCGGGTGATCCTCGACGAGGGCGGCGCCGCCGCCGTCGACGCGGTGGCGCTCGCACGCCAGCCGTGGCGTCCGCGGAGATAGACGCCGTGGACGAGCGCCGGTGCCTGCTGGCCCTCTCGCTCGTGCCGGGACTCGGCGGAGTCCGGATCGGCCGGCTGGTCGAGTACTTTGGGTCGGCGGCGGCCGCGTGGGCGGCGCCGAGGGCCGCGCTTGTCGACGTGCCGGGCCTGGGCGCCGCCATCGCAGAGGCGATCGCCGAGGCGCGCGACGCGAACGGCGTGGATCGGATGCTGCGGCGTGCCGCGGACTGCGGTGCACGCATCGTCACGTGGCTCGATGCGGGATACCCCGGACGGCTGCGCGGAATTCCCGCGTCTCCACCGGTGTTATACGTCCGCGGGGTCTGGCGCAACGACCGGCCCGCGGTCGCCATCGTCGGGACCCGCCGCGCGACGCCCTATGGCCTCGGTGTCGCCGAACGCCTCGGAGCGGCGCTCGCCGAGCACGGCGTAACCGTGGTGAGCGGCCTGGCCCGGGGAATCGACGGCGTCGTTCACCGGGCCGTCGTGCGGATCGGCGGGTCGACGGTCGGGGTACTCGGATGCGGCGTCGACGTCATGTACCCGCCGGAGCACCGGTCGTTGATGGAGGCCATGGTGAGGCGCGGCGCCCTCGTGGCCGAAGCCCCGATGGGAGCCGCGCCCGGGCCGCGGGCGTTTCCCGCGCGGAACCGGCTCATCAGCGGGCTCGCGGACGCGGTCGTGGTCGTTGAAGGCGACGTGGACAGCGGGGCCATGATCACGGCGCGCCAGGCGCAGGCGCAGGGACGCGTTCTGTTCGCGGTGCCCGGAAACGTCTACGCGCGCGGCAGTCGAGGACCACACCGGTTGCTCGCCGCGGGCGCCCGGGTCGTCGCCGCCCCGGACGACGTTTTGGCGGTGCTCGGCCTCGGGGCCGGCCGCCCTGGAGGCGACCCGGACCGGCCCGGCGTGGCGCACGAGCCGGGGCCGGCGGCGGATCTCACGCCCCCCGAGCGCCGCCTAGTCGCCGCGCTGGATGACGGCGATGCCCGGTCGATCGACGGCGTGGCGGCATCGGCCGGTCTGAGCGTGCCGGTGGCCGCGGCGGCGCTCGTGGCGCTTGAACTGCGCGGGATCATCCGGCGGACGGCGGGCGGTCTGTACATCAAGACCGCCGTGCCGGACGGTTGGGGAAGGGGAAGAACAGAGTAGCCCGACGGAGCGGAAATCGTGGATCCCTGCGGGCCCGGCGAGGTCCACTTACACCGCCTCGGGAAGCAGAACAGCGCACGCGGAAACGACGGTCAAGTTGCCAAGTTGGGAATTCGCGTTGCCGGCGCCGAAGGCAGGGTCGGCCCCATCGCGTTGGTCTTGTGCGTCGCCATGCGCCACGTCTGATCTAGAACACGGAAAACCGGAAACACGATGGCCGCAATCATTGACGAGCGTCTGACGATCGCCGAAGGCGAGTGCGGGTTCGCGTGAGAGTGCGCCGGCTCCGGCTGACCGTCTTGACGGTGCTCGTGCTCGGTGTTCTCCTACCGGCGGTCGCGGCCTCGCCGCGAAAATCCGAGGCGCGCCCGCTCATGGATGCGCTGACCGCCGGAGGGGCACCGGGACGCGACGCGCTTGACCAGATCGTCCGCACCCGTGACGTCAGTTACGTCGGCGTGCTGATCGAGTTGCTCCGCGCGAGTCAGGCGGGTATCGCGCGAGATCTCGATGACGGGGCGATCGTCGCCGCGCTGCGCCGGCTTACCGGCCTGGCGTATGGCGACGACTGGATCGCCTGGGTCGAGTGGTACGGCGGGACATCGAACACGCCGCCACCGGGATTCGTCGGGTGGAAGGGCCGGCTACTTGGACGGATCGATCCACGGTTCGAAACCTTCTTGCGCGACGGCGCCCCCGCCCGCGTAAGCGTCGAGGAGATACAGTGGGGTGGCGTCACGGTCGACGGCATTCCCGTCCTCGAGGATCCCCGGGTGGTCGCGGCCGACATGGCGACGTATCTCACGCCCAATGAGCCGGTGTTCGGGCTGGCTGTCGGCGGCGACGCGCGCGCGTACCCCCTTCGGATCATGGACTGGCACGAACTGGTGAACGATACTGTCGGCGGCGTGCCGGTGGCGCTCACGTACTGCCCGCTGTGGCGGCCGACGGACGTCGTGCGCCCCGAGTCGGCGGATTTCTGACGTACTGGTTTGCATGGTACGCCTTCTTTCCGCGCACAGCCGTCTACGGCCCGCTCGATGCTCACGCCGGCCATTAGCGCGTCAGGTTCATCGGACGGTCCGTGTATTACTGCCAACAAACAGCGGCCATCGCTCTAGCGCATGCATGAGTATATCCACGGGAAGATAGATTCTCGCGAGGCGGCGCGACTTGAGTTTCAGGCGCCATTTGTCGCGAGTTTTACCTGGGAGACGTGCAGATCCGGCCGGCAGACCGTGTTCTCGACCTCGGTAGCGGCGTGGGAGCCATGATGGCGCAACTGGCAACGCGATTCCCCGGCATCGCGCTCGTCGCCGTCGACATCGAGCTGGCGCCGCTTCGTGTAGCCCGTGTGAACCACCCCACGGCCGCCTACGTCCAAGCCGACGGAGCAAACGCCCGCACTCCGAACCGCCGCTGCAAGGCTCCAGGCGATGGCTATCGGCCAGAAGGCAATCCTATTCTCTCCCGTTCTGGGCCGTGGTATCCGCTAACCCCGGGGGAAGCAAGGCCGTCGTCACGCCACGCCCCGTCCATCGGCGGGCGTGCCACCCGCGGGCCGGACGATCACAGCGAGACCCGCAAGGATCAGGGCCATGCCGGCGTAGCGCGTCGGACTAAACACCTCGCCGAAGGTCACGGCGGATGCCACGATCCCGGTGCACGGTGCCAGAAGGGCGAACGGCGCGACGACCCCGGCCGGGTAGCGTTGGAGCAAATGACCCCAGATCCCGTAGGCGACGACGGTGGCCATCGTTCCGAGGTAAACCGCGGCCCCGATGCTCAGCCAGGAAGCGCCCGCCGCCGCCTCCCACACCGACACGCGCCGATCGTAGACCGCCGACACAACGATCGCGGGCAACGGCGGAATCAGGCTGCACCACACGATCAAGGGAAACATAGGAACGTCGGCGGTGCGCTTGACCAGGACGTTCCCGACGGCCCAACTGAAGGCGCCCCCGAGCGCGAGGCCGAGCGCTGCGAGCGTGAGGTCCGATCCGATGGTCAGGGCGATCAGTACGAGGCCCGTGAACGCGATCGTCATGCCCAAGCACTGTCTGCGGTTCGGGACATCGCGAAGGAATACGGCGGCGAGCAGCACCGTGAAAAACACCTGCGTCTGCTGGGTGACCGAGGCGAGGCCCGGGGCCAGCCCTTGAGTGTAGGCGAAGAACAGCAACAGGAACTGCCCGGCGAACAGTGTCATCCCGATCAGCGCGATCGACCACCACGGGATGTTCGGCCGCGGCACCAGAAAAACGGGGAGGCTCGCGATCAGGAACCTGGCTGCCGTTAACTGCGGGGGGGAGAAGCTTTCCAGTCCGAACTTGGCGGCGACGAATGCGAGGCCCCAGATCACCGAAGCCAGAGCAGCCAGCACCATATCGCGATGGTTCAGGGCCGATGTCCTGCCACTCACCGCACCGCAGGTAGCGGCTCCATCGCCATCGCGGCGATTACCCGCTCGTGCCACGCTACCGCGGCCGGAGACGATCGATCCATGCGCGAAAGACCTTGAGCAGCAACCGGATCCGCTTGCGCGTTGGTTCATCTGTAAGACGGCCATCCGGGTCGAACCTGTCTTTCGCGCCGCCGACGAGGATTTGGGGGTTGGGGAGCAGCACGTAGCAATCGGTCGACGCGAGGACTTGGCGGAGCGCGAGCTGGGCGCGCGCGGTCCCCACGATTCCACTTGAGGCGCCCATGACCGCGGCGGGCTTGCCCTGGAGCGGGTTTTTGCCCCTGCCGTCCCCCGTGGCCCAGTCGATGGCGTTTTTGAGCACTCCGGGCAGCATATGATTGTATTCCGGGGTGGCGAGGAGCAAGCCATCCGCCGCCGCAATTTGCGCCCGAAACGTCTGCACGGACGGCGGTACGCCCTCGTCCTCGACGTCGGCATTGTACAAAGGGATCGATGCAAGGTCGGTGATCTCGACCTCCATTCCATCGGGCGCAAGCTCGGCCGCCGCCTCGAGCAGTCCGCGATTGTAGGAACGGCGTCGCAGGCTGCCGGGAATTCCGAGAATCCGCAGTCGCTTCGAAGTCACGGAACCTCTCCGTGTCGGTTCTCACCGATATCATAGGGACGCCCCTGATCACCGTCCAATACAAAATGATGACCAATTGATCATCAGGAGTGATTCTATGGAACTCCGCCATCTCCGGTACTTTGTGGCGGTCGCCGACACCCTCCACTTCGGCCGTGCCGCCGCGCAGCTCCACATCGTGCAGCCGGCGTTGAGCCAGCAGATCAAGCGATTGGAGCGCGATCTTGGAGTGCTGCTGTTCACGCGGACGAGGCGCCGGGTGCAGCTCACCGAGCCCGGCCGACTACTCCTTCAGGAGGCCCGACGGGTGCTCGCCCAGACGGATGTGGCGGTCCGCACCGCGCAACGAGCCGCCGTGGGGCACATCGGGCGGCTCTCGGTAGGATTCAGCCAGATTGCGATGTGGACGGCGTTCCCGAAGATGCTCCGGGCCTACCGCGACCGCTACCCCGCGATCGAACTCGCCTTCAACGAGCGTCCGATCCCACGCTTGTTGGAGGGATTGGAGACCGGCCAGTTCGACGTCATCTGCGTCCCGCTGCCGCTCCCGGGATCTGCCTTCCGCTCGAAGATCATCGCCGACGCCCCGCTCGTCGTGGCGCTTCCGAGGGGGCACCCGCTGGCCGAGCGGCACCGCGTACCGCTTACCGCGCTGGCCCGCGAGCCGTTCGCGGCCTTTCCCCTGTCGCTGAAGACACGCCTCATCGATGATCTCATCATGGCACTCCGTAAGGATGCCGGGTTCGCGCCACGTGTGGTGCAGGAAGCGGAGCCGTTGCACTCGATCCTCAGCCTGGTGAGCGCGGGGATCGGGGTCGTCCTTGCCCCGGCGTGGGTGCAAAATTTCCCGGGCCCGGGAATCGTGTACCGTCGGGTGACCCCGGCCGGGCCGCGATTTCGGCTGGCGGTCGTCTGGCGTCCGGCCGCACCGCCGCCTACCGTCGTCAAGTTCATCGCGGTGGTAGACAACATGAGCTCGGTTGGCGGCAAATGACGTGCCCGAGCCGGTGGTTTGCACGTCGGGCGATCGAGGCCGTGCCGGACGGTTGGGGAAGGGGAACAACAGAGTAGCCGGAGGGCGCAAATTTGACAATAGCAAAGGTCGGGGTATAGAATCGCCCATCGGAGCTTCCGCCATGAGGGCGCCGCAGCCGGTGTTGCTTCCATTAAATAAAGAACGGCGACGGCGTCCCCGACGGACGGCCGGCTGTCGGTGCGGAACCGCGGCGGCCGGCGCAGGAACTGGAGGGACGGAGTGGCACGATCACTGGTCGTGGTAGAGTCGCCGACCAAGGCGAGGACGCTCAAAAAGCTCCTCGACGGGCGGTATGAAGTCATGGCCTCGATGGGGCATGTGAAGGATCTGCCGCGCAGCCAGCTCGGGGTGGACGTGGAGCACGAGTTCACGCCCAAGTACCTGGTGCCGAAGGGGAAGGGTCCGGTCATCAAAGAGCTGAAATCGGCGGCCAAGAAGGCGTCGACAGTCTACCTCGCGACCGACCCCGACCGCGAAGGCGAGGCCATTTCCTGGCACCTGTCGACGATCCTGCACCCGGTCAACCCCAAGATCAAGCGGATCGAGTTCCACGAGGTGACGCGCGACGCCGTGCGCCGCGCTCTGGCGCACCCCCGGGACATCGATACGAGCCTCGTGAACGCGCAGCAGGCGCGCCGGATCCTGGATCGGCTGGTGGGGTACAAGCTGAGCCCGCTGTTGTGGCGCAAGGTCCGCGGCGGTCTGAGCGCGGGCCGCGTGCAATCGGTCGCCGTCCGGCTGATCTGTGAGCGTGAGAAAGAGATCGACGCGTTCGTTCCAACTGAATACTGGTCGATCACCGCGCGTCTGAGCCGCCTCGACGCGGGGGGACCGCCGGTCGCCGACGCCGCGTTCGCGGCGAAGCTCGTCGCCAAAGGGGCGGACAAGATCGCGATCGCGACGGAGGCCGAGGCCCGCTCGCTCGTCCAGGAGCTCGAGCGGCTGCCGTATGCGGTCGGGGAGATTCGGCGGCGCGATCAGCAGCGGCACCCCGCGGCGCCGTTCACCACGAGCACCCTGCAGCAGGAGGCCAACCGCAAGCTCGGATACTCCGCCGCCCGCACCATGGTCGTGGCCCAGCAGTTGTACGAGGGCCTCGACGTCGGGGCGGAGGGCACCGTCGGGTTGATCACGTACATGCGCACCGACTCGGTCAACATCGCCGAGGCGGCCCAGCAGCAGGTGCGGGAGCACATCGTCGCCGCCTACGGGGCCGAGTACGCGCCGGAGAAGCCGCGGCGCTACACGTCGCGCCGCGGCGCCCAGGAGGCGCATGAGGCGATCCGGCCCACGTCCGTCCATCGCACGCCGGACGCCGTGCGGCCGCACCTCAAGGCCGACCAGCACAAAGTCTACAAGCTGATCTGGGAGCGGTTCGTCGCCAGCCAGATGGCGTCGGCGGTGATGGACACGCTCGCGGTGGACATTACGGCGGGGCCGTACGTGTTCCGGGCGACCGGATCCCGGGTGAAGTTCCCGGGATTCCTGCGCGTGTACATGGAGGGGCGCGACACCGAGGAGGACGAGACGCCGGAGGGCTGGCTGCCCGACCTCACCGTCGGCGAGACCCTCCGCCTGCTCGGCCTCGACCCGGAGCAGCACTTCACGCAGCCGCCGCCCCGCTACACCGAGGCCACGCTCGTGCGGTCGCTCGAGGACCGGGGCATCGGCCGGCCGAGCACGTACGCGCCGATCATCGAGACGATCAAGCACCGAGGATACGTCGAGGTCGAGGACCGGCGGCTCTACCCGACGGACCTCGGCATGCTCGTGAACGCGCTGCTCGTCGAGCACTTCCCAAACGTCATGGACGTCGAGTTCACGGCCCGCATGGAGGAGAACCTCGACCGGGTCGAGGACGGCGCGCAGGATTGGGTCCGGCTCCTCGAGGGCTTCTACGGCCCGTTCTCGACCGAGCTGTCCAAGGCCGAGCATGCCATCGAAGAAGTCGAGATGGCCCCGGAGGAGATCGGCGAGGCGTGTCCGCGCTGCGGGCGGCCGCTCGTCAAGCGGCGCGGGCGCTACGGCGAGTTCATCGCCTGTTCCGGATACCCGGAGTGCTCGTACACGCGCCCGGTCGGCATCGGTGTGCGCTGCCCGCTCGACGGCGGCGAGATCGTCGAACGCCGAACGCGGAAGGGCCGCGTATTCTACGGCTGCGCGAACTACCCGGCGTGCACGTACACGTCGTGGGACCGGCCCACCGGGCGGATGTGCCCCACCTGCGGGTCGATGCTGGTCGCCAAGCGCGCGCGCCGGGGGGCGGCGCCCACGATCGTCTGCAGCAACAAGACGTGCGTCTACAAGGAAGCGCCGCAACCCCGCGAGCCGGAGCCCGTCGGGGGACGTCACTGATCCGCTCCACCACCGTCGTGGCCGTGCGCCGCGACGGCCGGGTCGCCGTGGCCGGCGACGGGCAGGTCACCGTCGGCTCGACGGTGCTCAAGCACGGGGCGCGGAAGGTCCGGCGGGCCGGCGACGGCGTGCTGCTCGGATTCGCGGGCTCGGCCGCGGATGGTTTGACCCTGTACGACCGGCTGGAGGACAAGCTCCGCGAGGCGCGGGGCGACCTGCCCCGCGCGGTCGTGGCGCTGGCCAAGGAGTGGCGGGCCGACCGCGTGCTCCGCCGTCTCGAGGCGCTGCTCGTGGTCGCCGACCGGGCGCACCTCTTCGTGGTCTCCGGCGGCGGCGACATCATCGAGCCGGACGACGGGGTGGCGGCCATCGGGTCCGGCGGGCCGTACGCGCTGGCCGCCGCGCGCGCCCTGCTCCAGCACTCGTCGCTCGACGCCGAGGCGGTGGCGCGCGAGGCGCTGCGGATCGCCGCGGACATCTGCGTGTACACGAATGCCCAGGTGACCGTCGAGGTGCTCGGGTAGCGCCATGGCCCCGACGGACGGCCGCCCGGATGCCGCCCTGCCGGCGGAGTCCCTTACCCCGCGTCAGATCGTCGCCGAGCTCGACAAGTACATCGTGGGCCAGACCGCCGCCAAGCGCGCGGTCGCCGTCGCGCTGCGGAACCGGTACCGCCGCAGCCGCCTCGGTCCCGAGCTGCGCGACGAGGTCATTCCGAAGAACATTCTGATGATCGGTCCGACCGGCGTCGGCAAGACGGAGATCGCCCGGCGGCTGGCGCGGCTGGCCGGCGCGCCGTTCGTCAAGGTCGAAGCGACGAAGTTCACGGAAGTGGGCTACGTGGGCCGCGACGTCGACTCGATGGTCCGCGACCTGGTGGAGACCTCCGTCCAGATGGTGAAGGCCGAACGGGTTCGCGCGGTGGAAGGGCGGGCCGCCGCCCACGCGCGGGACCGGCTCGTCGAGATCCTCGTCCCGGCGCCGCGCCGCGAGGCGGGACTCGCGAATCCGCTCGAAGTGCTGTTCGGCGGCCGTCCGGGCCCATCACCGGAGCCCCGTACGGCGGAGGGACCGGACGCCGGGGAGGCCGGCGACCTCCAGGCGCGCCGGGCGGCGACGCGGGAGCGGCTCGATCGCGGCGAGATCGACGGCCAGCAGGTCGAGCTCGACGTCGAGGAGACGGCGGCCCCGATGGTCGAGGTCTTCTCCGGGCAGGGCGTCGAAGAGATGGGCGTCAACCTGCAGGATCTGTTCGGGACGCTCCTGCCGAAGCGCCGGAAGCGCCGCCGGACCACCGTGGCCGAGGCGCTGCGGGTGCTGACCGTGGAAGAGGCCCAGAAGCTGGTCGACATGGACGAGGTGGTGCGGGAAGGCATCCGGCGGGCGCAGGATGCGGGGATCATCTTCATTGACGAGCTGGACAAGATTGCCGGCCGGGAGGGCGGGGTGGGGCCAGACGTCTCGCGTGAGGGCGTGCAGCGCGACATCCTGCCGATCATCGAGGGCTCGACCGTCACCACGAAATACGGGCCGGTTCGCACCGACCACGTGCTCTTCATCGCGGCCGGCGCGTTTCACGTGAGCAAGCCCGCGGACCTGATTCCCGAGCTGCAGGGCCGCCTCCCGATCCGCGTCGAGCTCGCGCCGCTCACCGAGGCCGACTTCGTGCGCATCCTGGTCGAGCCGCACAACGCGTTGACCAAGCAGTACGCCGCGCTGCTCGCCACCGAGGGGGTGACCGTGGAGTTTCCCGAGGACGGGATCCGGGAACTCGCGCGCATCGCGCAGGAAGTGAACGGCGAGGCGGAGGACATCGGCGCCCGGCGACTGCACACCGTCCTCGAGAAGGTGACCGAAGACCTCTCGTTCGCCGCGCCGGAGGCGCCGGCGCGGGTCGTGATCGACGCCCCGTACGTGCGCGAGCGGCTCCGCGACATCCTCGGCACGCGCGACCTCAGCCGCTACATCCTCTAGGCCACCGCGGCGGCCGTTCGCCGGCGCTCCGGCCGAACGCTTCACCGGGCGGGTGGTGTGTTATACTACGTCGAGGATTCTTGCACGCCTGCGTGACCGCGCCGGCGGTGCCCTGCAGAGGCGGCGGTGTCTGCGGCGAGGAGCCGCGGCCCGCGTCGGGTTCCGGTGCGGAATGATCCGGGCGGAGGCGAAACCGGACAGGGGGTAGTCGTGTGGCCGTCGTGACGATGAAGCAGCTGTTGGAAGCGGGGGTCCATTTCGGGCATCAGACGCGCCGGTGGAACCCGAAGATGGCCCCGTTCATTTTCACCCAGCGCAACGGGATCCACATCATCGACCTGCAGAAGTCGGTGCCGCTGATCGACGCGGCCTACCGGTTCGTGCGCGACACCGTCGGCCAAGGCGGCACCGTGCTCTTCGTGGGCACGAAGAAGCAGGCGCAGGACGCGATCCGCGAGGAGTCGACGCGGGCCCACCAGTTCTTCGTGAACCAGCGGTGGCTCGGCGGGATGCTGACGAACTTCGCGACCATCAAGAGCCGCATCGAGCGGCTGCACGAGCTCGTCGACATGCGCGACAACGGCACGCTGGAGATCCTGCCGAAGCGGGAACAGACGCAGCTGATGGACGAGCTCGCCCGGCTCGAGAAGTACCTCGGCGGGATCGCGACGATGCGCACGCTGCCGTCGGCCGTCTACGTGGTCGACACGCGCAAGGAGCACATCGCGATCGCCGAGGCGCGCAAACTCGGCATTCCGGTGGTCGCGATCATCGACACGAACTGCGATCCGGACGAAGCGGCGTACCCGATCCCGGGCAACGACGACGCGATCCGGGCGGTGCGCCTGATCACCAACCGCGTCGCCAACGCGGCGCTCGAAGGGTACGAGGAACGGCGGAAGGCCGAGATCGTCGAAGAGGAGGCCGCCGCGGAAGCGGAAGGCGTCGAGCCGGCGCCGATGGCGCCGCTGCCCGGCGAGGAAGAAGTGGTGGAGGAGCCGGCCGAGGAGGAAGAGGTCCAGGCGTAAGGCCGGACGAGCGGCGATGGGGAAGGACGGGGAGGCACGCGTGGAGATTCCGGCCGTTCAGGTGAAGGCGCTGCGGGAGCGCACCGGCGCCGGCATCATCGACTGCCGCAACGCGCTCGCCGAAACGGCCGGCGACCTCGAGAAGGCGGTCCAGGTGCTGCGGGCCAAGGGACTCGCCGCGGCGGCCAAGCGTAGCGGCCGCGTCGCGAACGACGGGATCGTCACCGCGTACATCCACGGCGGGGGCCGCCTCGGCGTGCTCGTCGAGATCAACTGCGAGACCGACTTCGTGGCGCGGACCGACGAGTTCAAGACGCTCGCCCGCGACATCGCGATGCAGATCGCCGCCTCCGACCCGCGGTACGTGTCGCGCGAGGAGATCCCGGCCGAGGCCGTCGCGTCCGAGCGCGCGGCCTACATCGCGCAGGCGATCGCCGACGGCAAGTCCGAAGCGGTCGCCGCGCGCATCGCGGACGGCAAGCTCGAGAAGTACTTCGCGACGGTGTGCCTGCTCGACCAGCCGTTCATTCGCGACGAAGGGGCCAAGCCGCGCACCGTCGGCGAGGTCGTCAAGGATGCGATCTCGCGCACCAAAGAAAACATCAAGATCCGCCGTTTCGCGCGGTTCAAGCTCGGCGAAGCATGACCGACGGGACGGCCCCGCGCTACCGGCGCGTCGTGCTGAAACTGAGCGGCGAGGCGCTCGCCGGGAGCGGCGCCGGTGAGCGGAGTCTCGATTCCGACATCCTGCATCTGGTCGCGCGCGAGGTCCGCGCCGTCCGCGAGGCCGGCGTCGACGCGGCCCTCGTGGTCGGCGGCGGCAACATCGCCCGCGGCGTGCAGCTGGCGGCGCGGACGGGCGTCGCCCGCGTGACCGCCGACTACATGGGCCTGCTGGCGACGGTGATCAATGCGCTTGCGCTGCAGGACGCGATGGAGCGCGAGGGGCTCGAGACGCGCGTGCAGACCGCGATCGAGATGCGTCAGGTGGCGGAGCCCTACATCCGGCGGCGGGCGATCCGGCACTTGGAGAAGGGCCGGATCGTTATTTTCGCCGGCGGCACCGGCAGCCCGTATTTCACGACCGACACGGCGGCGGCGCTGCGCGCCATCGAGGTCGAAGCGGGCGCGATCCTGATGGCGAAGAAGGGCGTCGACGGCGTCTACGACAAGGATCCGCGCGAGAGCGCCGGCGCCGTGCGGTTCCGCACGCTCGACTACATGGACGTGCTGAACCGCGGCCTCAAAGTGATGGACGCCACCGCCACGTCGCTGTGCATGGACAACGGCATGCCGATCATCGTCTTCGACATTTTGAAACAGGGCAACCTGCGGCGCGCGGTGCTCGGCGAAGAGATCGGCACGCTGGTCGGGGGAGGGAGCGATGCACGCGGTCATCGCTGACGCCAAGACCCACATGCAGAAGGCCGTGGACGCGACGAAGCGGGAGTTCTCGACCGTGCGCACGGGCCGCGCCGCCCCGGCGCTGCTCGAGCGGGTGACCGTGGAGTACTACGGCGTATCGACGCCCGTCACCCAGGTGGCCAGCGTCTCCGTGCCGGAGCCGCGGCTGCTCGTCATCCAGCCGTGGGACAAGGCGCTGGTCAAAGAGGTCGAACGCGCCATTCTAAAGAGCGACCTCGGGCTGACGCCGTCGACGGACGGCGCCGTGATCCGGCTCCCGATCCCGCCGCTCACCGGCGACCGCCGCAAAGAACTCGTGAAAGTGGTGCATAAGCAGGCGGAGGACGGGCGGGTGGCGGTCCGCAACATCCGGCGCGACCATCGCGAGAAGCTGGAGCGCCTCGAACGGTCCGGCGAACTCTCCAAGGATGACGCGCGGCGCCACCAGGACGAGCTCCAGAAGATCACCGACCAGCACATCAAGGAGATCGATGCGCTGCTCGCGGCCAAAGAAAAGGAGATCACCGAGGTCTGATGCGCGCGTCCCCGCCGCCGAACGTGGTCGGCTACCTGCTCGCCGAGGCGCGGGCCGTGCTGGCGGGGGCCGGTTGGGACACGATCGAAGTCACGGAGACCCGGCCGCCGCGCCGCGCGTTGCGTGAACCCTTCCGCGTGCTCCGCCAGCGGGCCGGCCTAGACGGGGTGTCGCTTGTGATCAGCGGTGAACGGGCCGCCGACGGCGAGGCCGATTCCGGGGCTTCCGGGCCGGCGGCGCGGGCCGAAGACACGGCGCTGGCGGACGACGGTCTTGCGCGCGGCGGGAGCGAGGACGCGCCGGCGTGAGTGCGCCCCCGGCCGAACGCGTCGGGCCCGCGCAGCGCGCCCTGCTGCCGTCGGGGGCCGCCGGCGGACCTGACGGCAAGCCGCATCCCACCGGGCCCGTGGCACTCGATCCGGCGCGTATTCCGCGCCATGTCGCCATCATCATGGACGGTAACGGACGCTGGGCGGAGCGTCACGGCCTGTCGCGGGTGGAAGGACACCGCGCGGGCCGGGAAGCGCTGCGGCGCGTCGTGCGCGGCGCCTGCGAATGCGGGATCGGCATCCTGACGCTGTACGCGTTCAGCACGGAGAACTGGCGGCGTCCCGCCGGCGAGGTCCACGCCCTGATGACCCTGCTGCTCGAGTCCCTCGACGGCGAGGCGCAGGAGCTCCACGCGAACGGCGTGCGCTTCCGGGCGTCGGGGCTGGTCGAGGAAATGCCGCGGGAGATCCAGGATGCGATCGACCGGGTCACGGCCCTCACGGAGAACAACCGGACGATCACGCTCAATCTGGCGCTGAATTACGGCGGCCGCCGGGAACTCACCGAAGCCGTCCGCCGCGTCGCCCGCGCGGTCGCCGCGGGCGGGCTTCGGCCCGACGCGATCGACGAGGAGACGATCGCCCGGCACCTCTTCACGCCGGATCTTCCCGATCCGGACCTCTTGATCCGCACCGGCGGCGAACAGCGGTTGAGCAATTTTCTGCTGTGGCAGGCCGCGTACGCCGAACTGTACTTCACGGACGTTCCGTGGCCCGAGTTCACGCAGGCCCACCTCTTCGAAGCCGTGGCCGCCTACCAGGCGCGCGAGCGCCGGTTCGGCGGAGTGGACCGTGGATAGCGCGCAGGACGTCGCGGTGCCGCTCGCGCGGAAGGATGCGGCCTCCTCCGCGACGAGCCCCGGCCGGACGCTCGGGCAGCGCGTGCTCACCGCGTTGTGGGGCGTGCCGCTCGTCGTGGCGCTCGTCTACCTCGGCGGACCGTGGCTGCTGGCGGGGGTCGGCGTGCTCATCGTCGTCGGGTTGCTCGAGTTCTATCAGATGGCCGGCCGGGCCGGACACCAGCCGATCTGGGAGGCGGGGCTTACGGCCGGCGTGTGGCTGGCGGTGGCCGCGGCGTGGCCGGCGGCGTGGCCGGCCCGATGGGTGCCGTTTGTGCTGCCGGCGCTGCTCGTGTACACGATCCTGACCCAGCTGCGCCGCGGGCACCCCGATCGCGCACTCGTCAACACCGGGATCACGCTGCTCGGCGTCATCTACGTCGCGTATCTCGCGGCGTACGTCATCCGGCTCCGGGCGCTCCCGGCCGCGCCGGGCGGTGCGCCGAGCCCGATCCCGGCGCTGCTGGTCATCTGCGCGGTGTGGGCCGCCGACAGCACCGCCTACTTCGTCGGCCTGACGCTCGGGCGGCACAAACTGCTGCCGCAGGTGAGCCCGCACAAGTCGCGCGAAGGGGCGGGGGCCGGCGTCCTCGCCGGGGTCCTCACGGGCGTCGCGTTCGCCTGGGCCGCGGCGCTGCCGGTCGGGGTGGCTGCCGCGGTCGGCGGATTGTGCGCCGCCGTCAGCATCGTCGGGGATCTGTGGGAGTCGGCGATCAAGCGGGAGGTCGGCGTCAAGGACGCCGGACGGGTGCTTCCGGGACACGGCGGCATGCTGGACCGCTTCGACGGCCTGCTGTTTGCCGCCGTCGCCGGGTACGCGGCGATGCGGTGGTGGCTGGGTCTGTGAAGCGCCGCATCGCCCTGCTGGGATCCACGGGCTCGATCGGCCGCGCGACGCTCGACGTGGCGCGCCGGCTGCGCGACGTGGGCGTCGACATCGACGTCGTCGGGCTGGCGGCGCGGCGCAATGTAACGGTCCTCGCGGCGCAGATCCGCGCGGTCCGGCCCGCGGTGGCGGCGGTGGCGCGGGCGGACGACGCCGAGGCCCTTCGCGCCGCCCTGCCGGGGTGGGAGGGCGACATCTACGTGGGGCCCGAGGGCCTCGACCGCGTGGCGGCGTTCGGGGCCGATCTCGTCGTGGTGGCCGTCGAGGGAGTCGCGGGGTTGCGGCCGACGCTCGCCGCGCTCGCCGCCGGCGCCGATGTCGCGCTCGCGACCAAAGAGGCCCTCGTCGCCGGCGGCGCGCTGGTCGTCGCCGCGGCGGGCCGCGCCGGCCGGCGCCTGCTGCCGGTCGACAGCGAGCACGCGGCGATCTTTCAGTGCCTCGACGGGCGGCCGGCAACCGACATCGCGCGGTTGTGGCTGACCGCGTCCGGGGGGCCCTTCCGCCGGACACCGGCCGCGGCGATGGTGCGGGTGACCCGGGAGGACGCGCTGCGGCACCCCACCTGGCAGATGGGCCCCAAGGTCACCGTCGATTCCGCCACCCTGATGAACAAGGGCCTCGAGATCATCGAGGCGCACTGGCTCTTCGGAGTCGCGCCGGACCGGATCGACGTGGTCGTGCACCCGCAGAGCATCGTGCACTCGTGCGTGGAGCTCGTCGACGGATCGATCCTGGCGCAGCTCGGACCGCGCGACATGCGTCTGCCGATCCAGTATGTGCTCACGTATCCTCACCGCCTGCCGCACGCGGTGGAGCGCCTCGACCTGCGGACGCTCGGCGCGCTCGCGTTCGAACCGCCCGACGAAGCGCGGTTCCCGTGCCTCGGCCTGGCCCGTGAGGCGCTGCGCCGCGGGGGGACCGCCCCGGCGGCGCTGAACGCGGCGAACGAAGCGGCGGTCCACCTCTTTCTGGACGGGCGTATCGGCTTCACGGAGATTGCGGCGGCCGTCCGCCGCGCGCTGGAGGCCCACGTGCCGCACGCCGTCGTCTCGATCGACGACGTGCTGGCGGCCGACGGCGAAGCCCGCGCGGCCGTGGAGGCGGCGGCCGCCGCCGAGAGCGGCCGCGGTCCCGGCTCACGCCGCAGCGCCGGCCGGCGTTCGATGTGATCGACGAAACGGGGGACGAGATGTGACGATCATCCTGGCCTTGCTGGCTCTCGAGTTGATGATTCTGGTCCACGAGTTGGGCCACCTGATTGTGGCGAAGCGCGCCGGGATCGCGGTGCACGCCTTCGCCATGGGGTTCGGACCCCGGTTGTTCGCGGTCACGCGCGGGGAGACGACATACAGCCTCAACCTCCTGCCGATCGGCGGCTTCGTCAACATGGCCGGTGAGGACGCGGAGAGCCCCGACGTCCCGGCGAACCGCACGTTCCGCGGGCAATCGGTGCTCTGGCGGCTCGCGATCGTGCTGGCCGGCCCGGTCATGAACTTCGTGCTGGCCGTGGTGCTGCTCGCCGTGGTCGCGGTGACGTACGGCATTCCGCTGCGCGTGAACGCGCAGGTCGGCACGGTCCTCCCCAACTATCCGGCGGCGCAGGCCGGCCTGCGGGCGGGCGACCGGATCATCTCGATCGATGGACGGCCCATGCAGGACGGACAGCAGATGATCGACCTGATCCACCGCAGCGCGAAGCGGACGCTCGCCATCCTCGTGCAGCGCGGGTCGGCGCGGTTCATCGTCCACGTGCCGACCCGGTACGATGCGAAGCAGCAGGTCTGGGTGACGGGATTTTCGCCGACCGTGGTGCGCGGGCGGCTCGATCCCGCCCGGGCCGTCTGGTGGGGTGCCGGGACGACGTTCCGCGACGCGGTCACCTATCTTGCCGCGATTGGCAACCTGATTCGGACCGGCCGGCTGCTTGGAGAACTCAGCGGCCCACTCACGGCGGTCAACGTGCTCGGTCAGGCGGCGCACGCCGGCGGGGAGACCTTCCTGTACTTCACGGCGTTCTTCAGCATCATCATCGGTCTGTTCAACCTGTTTCCGCTCCCGGCGCTCGACGGCGGCCGGGTCGTGTTCCTGGCGGTCGAAGGCCTGCGACGGCGGCCGGTGGACCCGGCGCGCGAGGGCTACATCCACCTCGTGGGGCTGGCCCTGCTGGTGTGCCTGATCGTCGCGCTCAGCGTCCGTGACGCGCTGCACCCCGTGCATCTCAACCTGCCGTGACGTGTCGGTGACCGCGCCGGCCGTGTTACAATAGCGCCGGTCGAAACGAAGGGAGGCCGCGAAGCGGATGGACCGGACCCAGACGCGTCAGGTGCAGATCGGCCGCGTCCCGGTGGGCGGCGGGGCACCGATCGCCGTCCAATCGATGACGACGACCGACACCCGCGACGTTGAGGCCACGGTCGCGCAAATCCTCGCCCTTGAACAGGCCGGCTGTGAAATCGTCCGCGTGGCGGTGCCCGACCGCGCGGCGGCCGAGGCGCTGCCCGGCGTCAAGGCGCGCATCCACGTCCCCCTCGTCGCCGACATCCACTTCGACTACCGGCTGGCGCTGGCGTCGCTCGAGGCCGGCGTCGACAAGCTCCGCCTCAACCCGGGCAACATCGGCAGCGAGGAGCGGGTGCGCATCGTCGCCCGCGAGGCCAAGGCCCGGGGCGTGCCGATTCGCGTCGGGGCCAACGTCGGCTCGCTGTCCAAGGAGATGCTGCGCCGCTACGGAGAGCCGTGCGCGGCGGCCCTCGTGGATAGCGCGCTCGACGAGATCCGCATACTCGAAGAGCTCGAGTTTCATAACATCATCGTGTCCGTCAAGGCGAGCGACGTCGAAATGGCCCTCGAGGCCTACGTGAGCATCGCCGAGCGCATGCCGTATCCGTTGCACGTCGGCATTACGGAGGCCGGGACGACGTGGGCCGGCACGGTCAAGTCGGCGGTCGGCCTCGGCGCGATTCTCTCGCGGCGCATCGGCGATACGATTCGGGTATCGCTGGCCACGGATCCCGTCGAAGAGGTCAAGGCCGGCTTCGAGGTGCTGAAGGCGCTCGGTCTCCGGATGCGCGGACCGATTCTCGTGGCATGCCCCTCGTGCGGCCGCGCCGACGTGGACATCGTCGGCCTCGCCGAAGAGGTCGAGCGCCGCCTCGCCGCGTATCCGGTGCCCGTGAAGGTCGCGGTGATGGGCTGCGCCGTCAACGGTCCGGGGGAGGCACGGATGGCCGATCTCGGCGTCGCGGCGGGCAAGGGCATGGGCCTCATCTTCAAGCGCGGGCGCATCGTCGCGAGCCTGCCGGAAGCCGAACTGCTCGAAGGGCTGATGAAGGAAGTCGAGGCCGTCGTCAGGGAGAAACAGGCCGCCGCCGGCGCGCCCGCGGGCAGCTAGCCGTGAGGTGCCACCGGCCGACGCGTGCTCGGGCGCAACAGACCGCGCAGTTGATCCTGGCGGCAGTGGATCGTGAGGTGCCACTGGCCGACGCGTGCTCGGGCGCACCAGACCGCGCAGTTGATCCTGGCGGCAGTGGATCGTGAGGTGCCACTGGCCGACGCGTGCTGATGGAGGAACGGCGGATGCGTGACATCAAGGTCGAGACTCTGCCCGGGGTGCCCGTGGGCGACCTGCAGGTCGAGATGGTCGAGCGCAAGGGCGTGGGGCATCCCGACTCGATCTGCGACGCGATCATGGAGCGGGTGTCCGTGGAGCTGAGCAAGGAGTATCTCAGCCAGTTCGGCCGCATCCTCCACCACAACATCGACAAGGCCTTCCTCGTCGCCGGCGACGCCGAGACACGGTTCGGCGGCGGCACGATCAAGGAGCCGATGCGCCTCATTTTTGGCGATCGGGCCACGTACGGGATCGACGACCGGGAGCTGCCGATTCGCGAGATCGCGATTCGCACGGCGAAGCACTGGATCCGCGAGAATTTGAGATTCGTCGACCCGGGCGGTTCGGATGACCAGGACGGGCCGCACGTCACCTACCAGCTCGAGCTGAAGCCCGGGTCCGCCGAGCTCGTCGATATCTTCAGCCGCGACACCACGGGGGCCAACGACACGTCCGCGGCGGTCGGCTACTGGCCCATGACCGAAACCGAGCGCCTGGTGCGCGAGACGGAGCAGTACATCAACTCGCGGACGTTCAAGGAAGACTTCCCCGAAGCCGGCGAGGACGTCAAGGTCATGGGGGTACGGCTCGGGCCCGAGCTGCGCCTCACGGCCGCGGTGGCCTTCGTCGATCGGTTTATCGAGGACGAGGACCAATACTTCCGGCGCAAAGACCGGCTGTATGAGTCGGTGATGGAATTTCTTCGCAAGCGGACCACGCTCGAGCGCGTGACGTTCGACCTGAACACGCTGGACGAGCCGGGACGCGGGCAGAACGGCGTGTACCTATCCGTCCTCGGCACCTCCGCGGAGTCGGGGGACAGCGGCCAGGTCGGCCGCGGCAACAAGGTGAACGGCGTGATCGCCATTAACCGGCCGATGGGCACCGAGGCCGCCGCGGGGAAGAACCCCGTCTCGCACGTCGGCAAGATCTACTCCGTGTTTACGCACCAGGTCGCGCAGAAAGTGTACGAGGAAGTGTCCGGCATTCGCGAAGTCTACATTTGGATGGTCAGTCAGATCGGCAAGCCCATCGACCTGCCCATCGCCGCGGCACAGGTCATCCTCGCGAAGGGTGTGCGCCGCAGCGCGGCGGAGCGCAAGGTTCGCGATGTCGTCGACCGCGAACTGGCCGGGATCAACGTCTTTTGCCGCGACCTCGCGGCCGGTAAATACGCGGTGTGCTAGGCACGGCGTCCCGCGGCGCGCCCGGGGCGTCTCGTCCCACACGGCTGCTGGGAGCGATTCTGGCGGCCGTATCTGTTTGCGGCTGTGCCGTCGAGCGCGCGCCGATCGGCGCCGGCCCGCCGTTTCTCCGGTCCGCGGGACTGGCGCGCATGTCCGATCTCCGCGCGGTGAGCCCGCCGGCCTGGTCGGGCGACGGCCGGCGGATCGCGTTCGCCACGGCAGACGCCGTCTGGACCGTGCGGGGACAGGCCGGCGCCGAGCCGCACCGCCTCACCGCTATGACCGGCGTCGATCGGGTGGCGTGGTCGCCTGACGGCGGCGCGGTGACTGTGCTCGCGGGCGGCCGGCTGCTGACGGTCGACCTCGATGATCCGTCGCCGCGCCCGCTGGTCCCCTCCCGCGGCGTGCAGTGCTTTGCCTGGCCGCCGGTGGGGGCGCGCGGCGGCTTCGGACGTGCCGGCCGTCTCTCGGGCCCGGTGTACGCCAGCGCCGCCGGCGGCCGCACGGCGGTGTGGGCGCTGCGGGACGCGGAGCGGCCGTTCCGGATCGGCTCGCTGCCGTCGGGAATCGCTGCGCGGTCGCTCATCTGGCTGGCCGGCGATGCCGGCGTGGCGGTCACCGCGGCCGGCGGCGGGGACGCCGACCGGATTGTGTTCCTGCGGCCCGATGCCCGTGCCGCGTCGCGCATTGAACGGCTTCCCGCCGGCGGCCGCGATCCCGTGCCCTCGCCGGCGGGCCGGTTCATCGCGTATCTGGAGGACGCCGGGGGAGGGGAGTCGCGCGTCGCCGCCGTGCGCGCCGGCGGCGCCGGCCGCCGTGTGTTGACGCCGCCGGGCCATTACACCGGGCTTGCGTGGTCGCCCTCGGACACGCTCGTCGCCTTCGCCCGGCAGGACGGGGAGTGGGCGGACCTCGAGATCGCCGACGTGCTGACCGGCCAGCGCCTCCACGTCGGCGACTATCGGCCGGAGATGGCGGCGTCCGACGCCCCCCTCGTCATCGTGTGGGCGCCCGGTGGGACCCGGCTCGCGTTCGGCACCGACACCGGTGAGACGGCGGGATTCGTGTGGCTCGCGACGCTCGAGCGGCGCTGAGACCGGGGCCCGGCAAGCTCCTCGCGCGGCGCCATCACTCCGCGTCCTCATCCCGCGCGCTTGACACACCCGGCGGGCGGGGAGACAATGAATCACGAGTAGTGTCAGGGCGGCGGCCCCGCCAACCGTGCGGCGGGGCCGCGGACATTATATGGGGGTGGAGGCGTTGCCGATCTACGAATACCGCTGCACCCACTGCGGGCATCAATTCGAGGTGATGCACGCGGTCGACGGAGCGCCGCCGCGGTGCGAGCGGTGCGGCCGCGAGGTGCGGCGCGTGTTTTCCCCGGTCGGAATTATCTTCAAGGGTCCGGGATTTCACGTGAACGACTACCGGAAGACCCCCGCGCCGTCCGACGGCGCGAGCAAGGCAGCGGAGAAGGCGCCGGCCGACGGAGGCAAGCGCGATGACGGGAAGGTCGGCAGCGCCGCCTCGAGCGATGGGGCGAAGAGCAATCCTAAGCCATCGAAATCGGCATCGCGATCCGGTGGCGGCGGGACCGTGTCGTAGGAGGCGCGACGACGCGAGGACGCGGCGGATAGGCCGCGCCCTCGCGTCGTCGGTGGCGGTCGTCGGGATCGCCGCCTCCGCCGCGTCGGCCCAGACGCGGCTCGCCGTCACCGTGGGGTTCGACGGCGCCTTCCGGCCCGGGGCGCCCACGGCGGTTGACGTGGAGATCCCGCCGCTGCCCGCCGGCGGGCCCGCGCAGCTCATCCTCGAGACATCGGCTCTCACGCCGCAGGCCGGCCGCGCCACCGTCTCCACGACCGTGGGGTTTCAGGCCGTGGCCGGGGCGGCCCAGACTCTTTCCGTTCCCGTGGTGATCGAGGATCTCCGCCGCCCCTTGCGCGTCCGGCTGCTGGTCGGCGGCCGGCCCGCGGCCGCCGCCGACGTGGCGCTTGATCCCACCCGCGCGGTCGGCCGGCTGGTCGTCCTGGTCTCCGCCGTGCGCACCGGTCTGAGTGTTCTCCGGCGTGCCGATCCACCCGTCGTCGACGCGTACGTCGCGGCGGACGCGCTGCCCTCGGAATGGCAGGAGTACCGTGGTGTCGATCTGCTGGTCCTCCGCGACATCGATCCCGCGCGGCTCAGCGACCGGCAGCGTGGCGCGCTCCTCACCTGGGTCCGTCTCGGCGGTCGGCTCGTCGTCATCGCGCGTCCCGGCGTGGCGCTCCCGGCGTTCCTCACGCCGATCATGCCGGCGTACGCGGGCCCGCCGCAGGTGCTCCGATCCGCCTCGGATCTCGCGGCGCGCTACAGTGCGTCCGTCCCGGCCGGTCCCGTGCCGATCGTCGCGCTCGTGCCGCAACCGGCCGCGCTGGTGGTGCGCGCGGGCGGCATGCCCGTCGTCGCCGCGGCTGCGGAAGGGGACGGCCGGGTGAGCGTCTGGGGGCTCGATCCAACGATCCCGCCGCTCGCGGACTGGGACGGCGGGACGCGGTTGTGGGCCGAGACACTCGGTGCGCCGGCGCCGGCCCTGGCCGATCCGGCGGCGCTGGCCGGGGTGCTGGATCTCCAGGTACCGGCGGACCGATTCTCGCACGTCGCCGCTGGATTCCTGATGGCGGTCTACGTCGGCGGACTCGCGATCGTCCGGCGCCGCAGGCCCACGCTGATGGGCGGCGCCGCCGTGGCGGTTGCCGCCGTGGTCGCCGTCGCCGTCTTTGCGACCCTCGCCGCGGGCGCGCGGGCGCGGTCGACAGCGCTGAGTCAGGTCGTGGTGGTGCAGCAGGCCCCGGAGACGCAGGTGGCGAGCGCGCTCATCGTCGCCGCCACCGCCGTGCCGTACGGCGGGGTCATCGCCCTACGGGCGCCGGACGGCGCGGCCGCCTCGCCGGTCGCGGTCATAGGTGATCTCAGCATCCGGCGAGACGGCGGCCCGACGCTGCTGACCGGCCGCATGCGCGCGGACGTACCATGGGTGTTTGAGGCCGCGACCGCCGTGCCGCTGTCCGCGTCGGCGGACTTCGCCGCCTCCGGGAGCCTCACGGCCGATCTCCCGGCCGCGGGCCTCCGGGACGCGGCCGTCTGGTGGCACGGGCTCGTATATCCGCTCGGTGATCTGCCGGGGGGCCGCTCGGAATCGCGCGTGCCCGGTGCCGGCTGGCGTCCCGCCGGGGATGTCGTGACCGATCAGCGGTCGCCCGGGCGATTCTTCCGGGCCCCCGGCAGCCAGATCCCAGGGGCCATCACGCAGGCCCCCCAGCCCCTGCTCATCGGGGCGTGGCCGGTGGCTCTGCCGGCATTTGCGCTCGCTGACCCGAGCGGTGGAAGGGCTGCGGGTGCCGAGGACGTGGTTCTCGTACTCCCCGTCCGCGGGCGGCCGCCGGTGCCGCGGAGCGTGCCGTGACCAATCCCATCCTGCGGGGCGATCTCCGCGCCCGGGCCGCGAGCCGCAAGATCGTGGCCATCGAGCTCTTCTATGTCGGCGTGCTGGCGGTGCTGGCGTGGTTCGGGATGGCGCCCGAGCTGGGGGCGCGCGCCGCGGACCAAACCGCGAGCCTCACGACGGCGCTCCTCGTCGTTCAGGGGATCCTCGTGACGTACTTCGTCTCCGCCTGCGCCGCCCAGGAGATTGCCGTGGAGAGTGAAAAGTCTTCCGTGGATCTCGCCTTCGCGCCGTTCGCGCCGCGGACGATCATCGCGGGCAAGAGCGTGGCCACGTTGGTTACGGTCGGGTACTGGCTGCTGCTCGGTGCGCCGCTCGTGGCGCTCGCGGCCGGCATCCGTCGGGATCCCACGGCCGGCGTGCTCGGCGCCGCCGCGTTCACCGGTGTGGTGGCCTGGAGCATAGGACAGATGGGTCTGTGGCTGGGCATCGCCGTCGAATCCGAATTCTCCCGCACGCTGGTTCACTGGAGCGGGCTGCTCCTGATTTTTGTCGGGACGCTGGCGCTGCCCATGCCGGCCCGGACGGTCAATCCCGTGCTCGGCATCGCCGCGGCGCAAAGCGGTACGTTGTCGCCGGCCGCGTACGGCGGTTACATCGCATTCGGGCTGTTGTGCGACGCGGCCGCGCGGCTGTCGCTGCGGAGATACGCCCGCGCATGATCCCGGAGACTCAGGAGTTGCATCGGCTCCTGCGCCCGGTCGTCCGCCGGCTCGCGATCACCGCGGCGGCCCGGGTGGTCGCGCGTGCCGCGACCGCGGGTGCAGGCGCGCTGCTCCTGTGGGGTCTTCTGACCACCGTGTTTCCGGTGCCGTTTCCGTTGCCGCGCGTCGCCCCCGCTCTGGCGGCGGCGCTCGCCGCCCTCGCGCTGGTCGCCGCGCGGCGAGCCCGGCCGCCGCTCCTTCTCGCCGCGCGCGTCGCCGACCGGCGCGCCGTGCTGGCCGACCGCCTCGGCACAGCGGTGGACCTGCTGTCCCGCGGCACGCCGCCGACCGGATTGGGCCGGCTGCAGATTCGCGACGCCCTCAGGGCGGCGGCCGCCGTGGAGCCGAGGGCGGTCGCGCCGGTCCGCATGCGCCGTGACGCCTGGCTGGCCATTGCGGTGTGCCTTGCGCTGGCCGCGTGGGGGCGGTTCGGTACAGGGCTGACCCTCCCGGGGACGCCGGCCGGCCGGACCGCCGCAACCATCCACCGCGAAGGTCGCTTCCTCGTCGATCTCGGCCGCCGGCTCGACGAAGCCGGACGCGCCGCGCAGTTGCCGGAAACCCTCCACACCGCGCCCGCCATCCAGGACACCGGCCGGCGCTTGGAAGCTCCGCGTGTCGGGTGGGACGACGCCGTCGGTCGCGTGCGTGAGATGGTGCGCCGGCTCGAGGCCGCGCAGGAAGGAGTGCGCCGTCGCGTCGACGAGGCGCTGTCCGGCGGCCGTGCGGATCGCTCGGGGGCCCGTGCCCCGGCGGATGGACGCCGGGACGAGATGCAGCGCGTCGATGCCGCCCGGCTCGCGCTCCAGGAATTGGCTAATTCGGTTGGGCAGGGCGTGGGAACGGCGATGTCTGCGGAGGAGCTGGCCAGGCGGCTGCGGGCTCTGTCGGACTCTCTCGACCAGTTGGGCGCGCCGCCCGGCGTGCGCGCGTCCGTCGATCGGGCTCGGCGCGCGGCGGAGCAGGGTCAGCGCTCGGCCGCGGGAGCGGGCATCGGGGATGCGCTGCAGGATCTGGCGGGGCTCGAGCGGATGCTTGGCGACGAGCAGGCGCTGGGCGACGCCAAGCGGCAGGTCCAGCAGTCCGGGGAGCGGATCGCGCAGGCCGGCCGCGCCGCCGGCCGCGCCCAATCGGCGCAGCAGTCCGGCTCCGACACGTCGCCGCCGACGGCCTCCGGCCCGAATCCCCTCGCGCCCGGTCCCGCCGACGCTCCGCCGCCGCCCGGTCCGAATCAGGGCAGTCTTCCCGGTCGGGGCACGGGCGGGCAACTCGGGGCGGCGACGCCGCGCCTCAGCGGCACGCGGTCCCAAAGCCGGCTCGAAGGACTGCCGGCGCCCGGCACGACCCACGTGCAGGAGATCGTGGGGCCGGGACGCGCCGAGGCGGCTCGCGCCACGCCCGGCCGCCCGCCGGCCGACGTGACCCACGAGATCGACCGCACGCTCGCGCGGGACCCGCTGCCCCCGGCGTACGTCACCCTCATCCGCCGGTACTTCGATCTTGGAGGCACGCCGTGAGCATCGCAGATCATCCGGGCGCGGATGTGGCCGCGCAGACCGCCGACGAATTCCGGCGCGCGTTCGCACTCGTTCGAGGCGAGCTCGGCCGCGTCATCGTCGGGCACGGCGACCTGCTCGACCTCGCGGTCGCGGCGCTGTTCGCCGACGGCCACGTGCTCCTCGAGGGCGTGCCGGGGCTTGGCAAGACGCTGCTCGTGCGCACGCTGGCGCAGGCGCTGGACCTACGGTTCGCGCGCATCCAGTTCACGCCGGACCTCATGCCGGCCGACATCCTCGGCACGAACCTGCTGGTGCAGGACGAGACAGGACGGCGGCGGTTCGAGTTTCAGCCGGGGCCGGTCTTTGCCCAGATCGTGCTGGCCGACGAGATCAACCGGGCGACGCCGAAAACCCAGTCCGCCCTGCTCGAGGCGATGCAGGAGCATGCCGTGTCGATCGCCGGAGAGTCCCGTCCGCTGGAGGAGCCGTTCTTCGTGCTCGCCACCCAAAATCCGATCGAGATGGAAGGCACGTACCCGCTGCCGGAGGCGCAGCTGGATCGGTTTCTGTTCAAGCTGCGCGTGCCGTTTCCGCGGCTCGAGGAGTTGCGCGAGATTGCCGATCGCACGACAGGGCCGGAGCCGCCGGCCGCGCGGCGCGTGGTGGACGCGGCCACGGTCCGCCGGCTGCAGGCCTTTGCCCGGCAGGTCCCCGTCGCGGCGCATGTCCAGGAGTACGCGGCGCGCCTCGTGCTGGCGACGCACCCGGAGCCGGCCGGCGCCCCGGAAACGTCGCGCCGGCTGGTCCGGTACGGCGCGAGCCCGCGCGGACTGCAGGCGATGCTGCGGGCCGGCAAGGTGCGGGCGCTCGCGCAGGGCCGCGCGCACGTGGCGACCGAGGATATCCGCGCGCTCGCCCTCCCGTCGCTGCGTCACCGCATTCTCTTGAACTTCGAGGGCGAAGCCGAAGGCATCGATCCGGAGCGCATCATCGAGGAGGCGATCCGGCACACCGAGGCCGAGACCGCCCCCGCGGTCAACGCCTGAGCGCGCCCGCCGCCGCGATGCGTCGCGATCCTCCCTCCGCCGGCCCGTCCCCGCCTGGGGGCGACGCCGGGCTCCTCGATCCGGCGTTTCTGCAGCGCCTCGAGGCCCTGAGCCTCGTCAGCCGCCGGCGCGTGCGGGGACGCCAGCGCGGTGAGCGGCGCAGCCTGGTCCGCGGCCGCGGGATCGAGTTCGACGACTACCGCGCCTATGAACCCGGCGACGATTACCGGTACATCGATTGGAACATCGCTTCCCGGCTCGACCGCTTCTTCGTCAAACTGTTCAGCGAAGAAGAGGATCTCGATGTCCATCTGCTGGTCGATACGAGCCGCTCGATGGCGGCGGGGACGCCGAGCAAGTTGCTGCTTGCGAAGCGTCTGGCCGCCGCGATCGGGTACGTCGGCCTCGTCAACCTCGATCGCGTGGAGATCGGCGTCTTTTCGTCCGGCCCCGGGCCGCGTCTGAGCCGCCTGCGCGGCCGCGGCCGGGCCTTCGATCTCCTGCGGTTCCTCGACGGCATCCGGCCGGAGGGCGCGACGGACCTGGGTCTCGCACTGCGCCGGACCATCGAAGGCTCGGCGCGACGGGGCCTCCTGGTCCTGATCTCGGACATGCTCGATCCGCTGGGGTACGAAGAGGGGCTGCTGCGCGCGCGCCACCAGCGGCTGCAGACGTTCGTCATTCACGTCCTGGCCGAGGAGGAGCTGGCCCCGCCTCTCGGCGGCGAGCTGCGCCTGGTCGATGTGGAGACCGGCCGGGCGGTAGAGGTGACCGTGGACGCCGACGCGCTCCGCGCCTACGCCGCGGCGCGCGATGCATATCTCGAGGGCCTCCAGCGATTCTGCTTCCGCCACGGGATCGAGTACCTCCGCACCGCGTCGACCGTGCCGGCCGACGCACTCGTGCTCCGCTACCTCCGGCAGGCGGGATTGGTACGGTGACGTTCGGCGTCCCCGCCGCGCTGTGGGCGCTCGCCGCCGTCCCGGCGCTCATCGCGCTCTACCTGCTGCGGGTCAGGCGCCGCGAGCACGTCGTAAGCAGCATCCTCCTGTGGGTCAGGTCCGCCCCGTCGCCGTCGGCGTTTCGCCCGTCGCGCCGGATCGAGCGCAGTCTACTGCTGCTTCTGCAGATCCTGGCCGCGGCCGGCCTCGCGGCGGCGCTGGCGCAGCCGTCCGTGCCCGGCTGGGCGGCC
>DASYZR010000063.1 GCA_035945995.1 bacterium | reverse complement strand
CGTCGTGAGCACGGGATACGTATGCCAATCCACGCTGGTCACCCCGGCCGGGCCGAACCGCACTTCTTCCTTGAGGGCCCGGCTCACCGATTGAAGCAGATTCGCTTCGATCGTCCCCCGTAAGCCGTCCGGATTGACGATCAGTCCGCAGTCGTGCGCGATCACGAGACGGGTCACGCGGACCTCGCCGGTCGCCCGATTCACTCCCACCTCGGCGACCGTCGCGAGGCGGGTGTTGCCGCGGGGGGTGTAGGCGATCCCGCGCCCGGTGGCGAGGCCGGCGCGCGGCGCGTCCGCGCGAGGCGACGGGCGCGCGGTCCAGCGGGCCCGGTCCGCGGCGGCGCGTACCACGGCGATGTCCCGCGGCTCGCGCAGGTAACGCAGACGGAACTCCACCGGATCCGCGCGCAGGGCGGCCGCCACCTCATCCACGAACGACTCACCGCCGAACGTGGTCGCCGGTTGGCTCGGCGCCCGCAGGTTGGACGTCCGCAGCGGCGACGCGTCCTGCGGCCAGGGCACGACTTCCCCAATTTTGCGCTTGGACGCGAAGACGTAGTTCTCCTGAAGCGCGGGCGGCACGTCGACGCCACTCGCCGGCCGTCCCATCAACTGGCCGGCGAGCAGGTCGCCCGCCGTATCGGGTCTCGGGGACGTGCCGCTGCCGGAGAACCCGCGCGCGACGTAGTCCCACCCCAGCACGCCGCCGCGCGCGTCCAGGGCGGCGCGGGCGGCCATGACCACAGGAGGTCCTTTCGGATCCCAGCCCGTTTCATCGGCGCGCATCCACTGCACCCGCACCGGCCGTCCGGTGGCCTGCGAGAGGAGCGCCGCGTCGCCTGCGGCGTCGTCGCCGCCCGCGCGGCCGTAGGAACCGGAGCCCTGCACCCAGATGACGCGCACCGTATCGGCCGGGCGGCCGAGCAGCTCCGCGATCCCGTGCGCGAGCTGATGCGGATGCTGCGTGCTCGACCAGATCGTCGTGCTCCCGGCGCGCACGTCCGCCACCGCGCACGCCGGCCCCATCATCGCGTGCGACTGGAACGGCCATTCATAGCGGGCTTCGATTGTGCGCGCCGCCGACGCGAACGCCGCATCGACGCCGCCCGTCTCGGCCATGACCTTCCGGGTCGTCGGCGCCATCGCCCACATCGCGGTGTAGAGATCGGGCATCGCCGGCCAGCGCGCTTCGGACGTCGACCACGTGACCGCGATTTTCCCGGCCGCCTGGATCGCCTCCCATTCGGTCTCGGCCACGACCCCCACGAAGGTGCCCCTGGTGACGATCCTGACCGCTGGCGGCAAGTCCTGCCCCCGCTCGACACGGACGAGCCTGGCCTCCGGCACCGGCGGCCGCACGACGCGGCCGTGCAGCATGCCGGGCACGCGGACGTCGACGACGTACGTGAACCGGCCGGCCGCTTTCGGCGGGATGTCCATCCGGGGTACGGGCGTGCCGACGACCTTGTATTGATCCGGGGCTTTGGGCCGGACGGCGCCGGCGTCGGGCGTTCCGCCCGACGCTTTGAGCGTCACGTCGAAGCGCCGGCCGCCGATCAGGTCGCCGTACGCCGCGCCCTTCGCGGGGTCGTCGGTGCGCCGCACGATCCCGTCCTGCACGATCAGCCGGCCGGCGGGGACGCCGAGCCGGGCCGACGCGAGCTCCAGCAGGACGCGGCGGCCTTCCGCGGCCGCCTGGCGGATCGGCACGGCGCCCACCGAGATGGACGTGCTCCCGCCGACCCCGCCCTGATCGGGCGTCACCGCGGTATCACCCATCACCACCGAGACCGACCGCACCGGGACGTCGAGCTCCTCCGCTACGATCTGGGCAAACGCGGTGGAGACGCCCATACCGAGCTCGACCTTGTCCGTAAACACGGTGACGCTGCCGTCCCGCGCGATCGCCAGCCAGGAGTCGATCGGTCCTGGAGCGCGCACGGCGGCGGGACCGGGGGCGGCGTCGAGCGGCGCGCCGAGGAACGGCGGAATCCCAAACGCGACCACTACCGCCCCGGAGGTCTTCAGAAAGTCGCGCCGGGACAGGACGCGCGGACGGACGCGCCTCATCGCCGTCACCCTCGCGTCCGGGCCGCGCGCCGGACGGCCCGGAGGATCCGCATGTGCGCCCCGCACCGGCAAACGAGCCCCCGGAGCCCGGTCCGGATCTCGGCCTCGCTCGGATGCGGAGTCTTGGCGAGCAACGCGGCCGACGCCATGATCCAACCGTTGATGCAATAGCCGCACTGCATCGCCTGTTCGTCGATGAAGGCCTGCTGTACCGGGTGCGGCCGGTCACCGGTTCCGAGGCCTTCCAGGGTCGTGACGGGATGGCCGGCCGCGGCGGAGACGGCGATTCTGCACGAGCGGACCGCGGCCCCGTCGAGATGGACCGTACATGCGCCACACTGCCCAAGCCCGCAGCCGAACCGCGGTCCCTGAAGCCCGAGTTCATCGCGCAACACGTAGAGGAGCGGAGTGTCCGGGGACGATCGAATGCTATGTACGCTGCCGTTGACGGTCAGGCGGAGAGCGGTGACCGAGGAGGCACTGCTCATGGCGCTTCACCCCCAGCCGCGGAACAGGAGCGGGCCTGCGCCGATCCTGCCCGTCTTTCTTGCATTCTATCCTTGAGATTATGAAGATTTTGTCTCAAAGGAGCGCACAGGCGCTCCCGGGCGTGGACGGACCGGCGCGCTCTTGGTTAGAATCGGCGCAGGCGCGGCATACCGTCAGGCGGAGAGTTACCCGAACCCATGTCCCTAAAGCAACTCATGCCACCAGGATTGCACCGTGCGTACGGGCGCATCGCATCCGGGCGCGGGAGTTGGCGGGACCTTGTTCGGAGGACCGCGGTCAGGTCGATTGACCTGCGCCGAACACTGATCGGCGGCGAAGGGGCGTTCGACGCGGGGCGCTGGGCCGAGGCTACGGGGAACGCCCGTCGGGCATCGATGCTGATGCAAGATTCGCCGCACGCGCACCTGCTGGAACAGTACCGGACGCTGGGCGAGGAGCTCTTCGTTGGGAGCACCCTCGAGCAGACCCCGTACTTCAAGAACGCGGCGCAGGCGATCCGCCTGTGGGGAAGTTATTTCGGCCACCGGACGTCCGCGGGAATCGCCGCGCAGGCCCGCGCGTTTACACAGCTTTACGAACGGATCGCGCGCGGCGATGCGACGGAGGTGGAGTTCGCCCACCGGGGTCGGCATTCCGCCGCCGGATCCCTGCCGGTCGTCCGCGAATCGCTGACCTCCAACACCGTGCAGGTCAGCGACGGTCACCATCGCCTGGCCGTCGCCTGGGCCCTGGGACGCCACGAGACAGCGGCGGCCGTCGTGTCCCCGCGGTCGCCGACCGCGCTGCAATCCCTGGTGTTGGCCTGCGCGCAGACGCGGGGCCGCCGGGAATTGTACCAGCCGATCGAGGGCGTGGAATTTGACGGCACGTGGGACGTCGTGCGGCGGTGCGACGACCGGTTGACCCTGATGCTGCAATTCTTGGCGGCGGCCGGGCGCCCGCTCGCGACGTTGTCCGTGCTCGATCTTGGGTGCGCCTACGGCTGGTTCGTCAACGAGTTCTCCAAGCGGGGAAGCACGGCGATCGGCGTGGACGCGGATCCCGCGGCGTTGAAGGTCGGACGAACCGCGTACGGCCTGCGGCCGGAGCAGACGGTGCACGGTGACCTGCGGACTTACCTGTCCTCCTGCGGCCGGACGTGGGACGTCGTGCTGCTGCTGAGCGTGCTGCATCACTTCGTGCTGCGACCGAACGGGGGCAGCGCCGGGGACCTGCTCGGCGAGGTCGACCGGATTACCGGATCGTGCCTGTTCGTCGATACGGGCCAGGCACACGAACGATGGTGGCGCGGCGCCCTGCCGCGCTGGGACGACGACTTCATCGTCGAGTTCATCCGGCGGCACACCTCGTTTTCTCGCGTGGTGCGCCTAGGGGCCGACGTCGACCACGCCGGCCCCTACCGCGGCAACTACCGGCGCACGCTGTTCGCCTGCGTGCGGACGCCGTAGCCCTCCGGCGCCGGGCCGCCCCACCGTCGGGCGCGGACCCGAGGCTCAGCCCGCCCGCCGGCGCTGCTCGCGCCGTCCCGACGCGGTGCGCTCCGGCACGCGTCCGGTCGACGCGCGGGCAACCACCGACACCGGCAGGCGGCGTGACCGCACCGGTTCCCCGGCGAGGAGGGCGAGGGCCGCGTGCACGCCCTGCCATCCGATCTCGTACCGCGGGACGGCGACGGTCGATAGGGGCGGGTTCGTGTACGCGGCCATCCTGACGTCGCCGAAGCCGGCGACCGACACCGTCTGCGGCACGCGGATCCCCCGGCCGGCGAGCTCGTGCAGAACGCCGAACGCCATGACGTCGTTGGCGCAGAGGACCGCGGTGATCGCGGGGTCGCGGTCGAGAAGGCGCGAGACCGCCGCGGCGCCGCCCTCCGCGGTGAATTCCCCTGAAACGATCAGGTCGGGCGCAAGCGCCACCCCGCGTTCGGCCAAGGCGGCCCGGAAGCCGGCGACGCGGACCGTGCCGGTGCGAATCGAGGCCGGCCCGGCCACCACGCCGAGCCGCCGGTGCCCCAGATCCAGCAGGTGCCGGGCCATCGCGACGGCGCCGCCGCGGTTGTCGGCGGTGACGCTCGGCGCCCGGTACCCGTGCGGCGCCAGGGTCACCACGGCGCCCCCCGTCTTGCGGTACCCGTCCAGCAGCCGGCGCAACTCGGTGCCGTAGCGCCGGTCGTCGATGCCGCCCCCGCAGAAGAGGATGGCGTCGACGCGGTACGACAGCAGGGATCGGACGTACGCCAGTTCGCGCTGCGTCTCGCGATTCGAGCTGCAGACAAACATCTGATAGCCGTTCGCGTGCGCCGCGCCTTCGAGGCCACGCAGAACCTCGCCGAAGTACGGGTCGGACACGTCGTGCACGATGGCGCCGAGCGTGCGTGTGCGCGCCGTAACGAGAGCCCGCGCCACCATGCTGGGACGGAAATCCAGGATCTTCGCCGACCGCAGGACCCGCTCGCGGGTTCTCGCGCGCACCGGGTAGGACGACCCGGACAGCACGCGCGACGCCGTTGCCGGAGATACGCCGGCGCGCTGCGCGACGTCGTACACCGAGACCATCGTCGCGGGCCCCTAGGCGCGTCCGGACGCCGTCGGGTGCGACGCCGCGCGAGCCTGCCCCGCGCTTTGCGCGGGGCCGCCTCCTTCCGTGGCATGGACGAACGGCGCGTTGGCCGCCAGCAACTCGTCGAGCAATGGATCCACGATCGCGGGATCTCCGACCATCGGATCGACCGCCATCGCCGCCCGCGCCGCCGCCCGCCTCCCCGTGAGCGCCGCCTCGACGACGAGTTCCTGCCAGGCGAGATGCGGCGCGACCGCCGCGTACAGCGGAAGGGGCAGCGCCCCGACCGCCACCGGCCGGATGCCGAGGGCATCGACCTCGGCGACGCATTCCACGACCGCGTCCCGCGGCAGGTTGTCGATCTGCCCGCGGTTCGGGACGTTGACGACGAACCGGCCCGAGGGTCCGCCGGCCAGCGCGGCCATCACCGGCGCCAGGGTCTCCGCGGAATGCTGGAGCGTCGCCCGCTCGCCTGCGACGAAGCGCTCCGCCCACGCCCGCCGGGCCTGCCCGTTGGCCATCCGGTGCTCGACCGTAGTCAACAGCACGCCGTAGCGCGCGCCCCGGTCGGCGGCGTCGGAAATGAAGGACGGGAAGAACTCGGCGAGATGGCGATCGCCGGCCCCGAACAGCACGCCGAGCTGGTCGAACAGGGTCAGCTTGACGGCGAGGCGGTCTCTGAAGACGTCCCGGTGGGGCTCCGGGGCGTGGTCCCCCATGAACTCGAACGGACTGTGCCGGTCCAGCCACGCCCGCAGCGCCGCGATGCCGTCCTGGTCGCCAAGACGAAGGCCGAGGATCGCCGGGAGGTGATTGACGCCGGCGACCTCGACGGTGATCGTCTCGGCCGGCACCCCGAACCACGGCGCCAGCCGGTTGACGCGAAAGAGATCCACCTCGTGACAGAGTCCCACGGTGCGAATGGCGGTTGCCCGCGTGACGCCCCGGCAGATCGTCGTCATCGGGTTCGTCAAGTTCAGCAGCCAGGCACGGGGGCACAGTGCTTCCATCTCGCGGGCCACCTGCACCGCGAACGGGACGTGGCGCAGGCCGCGGGCCAGCCCCGCCGGCCCGACCGTGTCGCCGACCGTATGATGGATGCCGTGGCGCTGCGAGATGGCAAGGTCGCTCCCCATCGCGCGCAGGCCGCCGATCGCCACGCAGAGGATCACGAAATCGGCGTCGCGCAGCGCCTCGGCGCGCTCGGTGCTGGTGGTGATTGTCATCCGCCCGTCGAGTTGCTCGACGACCCGGCGGCCGGCCCGGGCCATCAAGGCCAGCGCGTCGGCGTCGATGTCGTGCAGGACCAGCTCCGCGCCGGCAAGCGCGCGGTTCATCGCCAGGTCCGCCACGAGCATGGGCGTCCACTGCACGCTGCCGCCGCCGATAAACCCGATCTTCATCGAAGTTTCCCTCCCGTCGTCCCGGTGATGCGGCCGCTATCCCCGCAAGCCCGTCGTGCTGATGCCCTGCACCAGGTAGCGCTGCAGCAGAATGAAGATCACGAACACCGGCGCAAGCGACAGCGCCGACATGGCGAACACCGCGCCCCAATCCGTCGCCCCGGCCGGATCGGCGTACGATCGGAGGGCCACCGAGATGGTGTACAGGTTCGGGTCGTTCAGGTAGATCAGCGGGTTCAGGAAGTCGCTCCAGGTGAAGTAGAAGGAGAAGATCGCCGCGGCGACGAGGACCGGCGTGATGAGCGGCAGCACCACCCGGAAGAAGATCCCCACCTTGTTGCAGCCGTCGATCGCCGCCGCATCGTCGAGCTCGGCGGGGACGCCGCGGATGAACTGCATGATCATGAAGATGAAGAACGCCTGGCCGCCCACCTTGGGGACCAGGAGCGGCAGGTAGGTGTTGAGCCACCCGAGCTTCGTAAACAGGATGTACTGCGGAACGATCTGGACTTCCACCGGCAGCAGCAGCGTCGACATCATCACCGCGAACCAGAACCGCCGCCCGGTGAACCGGATCCGGGCGAAGCCGTACGCCGCCGCGGCCGATGAGCAGACGGTCAGGATCGTACCGAGGCCGGCGTAGAAGAACGAGTTCTTGTAGAACGTGGCGAACGACACGCCGCCGAACCCCGCCCAGCCGCGGACGTAGTTCTCCCCGGTCGGCAATCTCGGGATGAGCGACGACACGTTGGTCCAGATCTCCGCGGGCCCTTTCAGCGAGCTGGCTAACAGCCACAGCAGCGGGTAGAGCATCACGAACCCGAAGCCGATCATGAAAGCGTGGTAGGCGAGGCCTCGGAGCGCGGTTCGTGCCGGCATCGTCGTCTACCCCTCGTCCTGGGCGTAAAAGACCCAGTAGCGGGAGGACTTGAAGATCAGCGCGGTGAGGCCGGCGATGACCACGAGCAAGACCCACGCCATGCCGGCGGCGTACCCCATCTCGAGATCCCGGAACCCCTTTTGGTACAGGTACAGGGGATAGAAGAGCAGGCTGTCGAGCGGCGAGCCCGTGCCGCCGGAGATGATGAACGCCGACGTGAACACCGTGAAGCCGAAGATCATCTGCACGACGAAATTGAAAAAGATGATGGGGCTGAGGAGGGGCAGCGTCACCCGCCGGAACCTCGCCAGGGTGCCGGCGCCGTCGAGCGCCGCGGCCTCGTAGAGCTCCGCGGGGATCTGTTTGAGCCCCGCGAGAAAGATGAGCATCGGCGATCCGAACTCCCACACCGCGAGCGCCACCACCGTCCAGATCGCCGTCGCGGGGTTTCCCAGCCACGCGGTGTGCGCCGGCATGCCGAGCGCCGCCAGGAGTGCGTTGACCACGCCGTCCGCGCCGAAGATCTGCCGCCACATCACCGCGACCGCGACGTTCGCCCCCACGATCGAGGGGAGGTAGTAGAGCGCCCGGTAGCCGCCCGCCAGCCGGCTCGGCCGGTTCATCAGCAGGGCGAGCGCGAGCGCAAACGCCAGTTTCAAGGGGACCGACGTGAACGCGAAATAGAACGTCTGCCTGACCGCGGTCCAGTAGCGCAGATCCTCCGTGAACATGCGCTGGAAATTTTCCAGGCCGACCCAGCGGAGCGTCGGCGAGAGGATGTTGTAGCTCGTGAAGGCCAGCCCGAGCGACGCGACGATGGGAATGACCGTGAAGGCGAGGAATCCGGCGAGCCACGGCGCGATGAACAGATAGCCCGCGAGGGTTTCGCGCCGCAGACGCAGGCGGCGGGCGCCGCGGTCGGTCGCCGGTCCCGTTCGGCGCGGGGCCTGCAGAAGGTCGGTGATCACGCGATCCCGGGGCGCCTACGACCTGGCCAGCACCTTGTTGCCCTCGGCCTTGAGGATCCGGGCGCCTTCCTCCGGCGTGATCTTTCCGAGCAGCACCGCGTCGCGCACGAGCGGTGTGAAGACGTTGTTCTCGAACGGCCCCTCGTTCCGCGGGTCGGGCGGCGGGAGCGGGCTGCCGTCGGTTTGGACGCGGGCCACGTAGCGGAACGTCTCGAGGTCGATCGGCTTCAAGAGCGGCTTGAGGGCCTCCTGGACTTTCGGCGCGATGGGCACGCCCCGCTCGGCCAGCAGCACCCGGTTGGCTTCGATCGAGTTGGTGAAAAAGTCGATGACCGCCGCGCTCTCTTTCGGATGCTTGGAGTGCGACGTGATCGAGAAGAACTGCGACGGCTTGAGGTAGTTCGACGGCCGGCCGCCCTTGGGCCGCGGCAGATGCGTGACCGCGTAGTGGCGGTCCTTGCCGCCGGCCGCATCCTCGGCCACGACCTGGTTGCTCCACTGATATGACGTCGCGGCCTTGGCCGGCACGATCGGCTGCGCTTCGATGTTGTCGTGATACTCGCTGATCTCCTGCTGGCGGGAGGGAACGGCGCCGGCCTTCTGCAGGCGCAGCAGCATCTTCAGGTACTCGACGAACGGCCCGTCGTCGACGGTGATCGACCGGCCGTCCTTGGCGAAGACCCACTGTCCCTGCCCGATGTAGACGGATTTCCACATTTGGGGATCGGAGAGCGCGTAGCCCGAGCCGAAGATCGCCGCCTTATCGTGGATCGCCATGCAGATCTGCTCGAAGTCCTGCCAGGTCCACCGTTGATTGGGCAGCGGAACGCCGGCCCGCTTGAACGCATCGACGTCCAGGAGCATGGACTGGGAGTTGTTGCCGAGGTTGATCGCGTACAGTTTGCCGCCGATGCGCCCGCCGTCGATGCTGACCTTCGGGACCCGGGCGAGGTCGATCGTGCCGTCTTTCACGTAGTCGTCGAGGGGGATCATAAGGCGGTTGGCCACCCACTCGTCGAGCCGCGCGTAGTCCTGCTGGATGATGTCGGGCAGGTTGCCGCCCGCGGCCATGGTGGCGAGCCGCGTCCAGTAGTCGTTGAACCCTGTGAACTCGTAGGTGAACTTGATCCCGGGGTTCTTCTCCTGGTACATCTCGAGCACTTTGATGGTCCGATCGTGCCGGGTCTTCGATCCCCACCACATGATGCGAAGCGTGAGCGGGGTCTGCGCCGCCGCGCGACCGAGCAGGGCGCCGCCGGCCGCGGCGAAGGCCGTCAGACGAAGGAACGCTCGCCGCCGAAGCCGTTGCATACCGTTCCACCCCCTCGCAGGTCCCCACGGGCATTGGGTAGAAATCGGTTTCTATCCCGGCCCCGAATCTCCTGTCGTCTCGCTGTGGCGGGCGGGGAAACACGCGTTCGTGGCGGGGCGGACGAAGGAGTTCGGGCATGGCGCGGCAGACGGTAGGCATCATCATGAACGGCGTGACCGGCCGCATGGGCACCAACCAGCACCTGGCACGGTCGATCATGGCCATTCGCGGCCAGGGCGGCGTCGCGCTGGCGGACGGCGACGTGATCTGGCCGGAGCCGATCCTCGTCGGCCGCGATTCCGAGAAGCTGGCCGCGCTGGCCGGTCGGTTCGGGCTCGAGCGGTGGAGCACCGATCTGGACGCGTGCCTGGGGGATCCGGCGGCGCACGTCTACTTCGACGCGCAGGTCACGTCCGCCCGCGCCGAGCCGACCCGCCGCGCGATCCGCGCGGGGAAGCACGTCTACGTCGAGAAGCCGCTCGCCGAAGACCTCGAGACCGGCCTCGACCTGGTGCGGCTCGCGCGCACCGCGGGCGTCCGGACCGGGATCGTGCAGGACAAGTTGTTCCTTCCGGGCATCCGGAAACTCCGGCGGCTCGTGGACGGCGGCTTCTTCGGACGGGTGCTCGCCGTCCGGGGAGAGTTCGGGTACTGGGTGTTCGAAGGCGACTGGCAGCCCTCTCAGCGTCCCTCCTGGAACTACCGGACGGCGGACGGCGGCGGCATCATCGCCGACATGTTTCCGCACTGGTGCTACGTCCTGGAGCGCCTCGTGGGGCCGGTGCGGCGCGTCGTCTGCGCCGGGGCCACGCACATCCCACGGCGGGTCGACGAGCGCGGCGAGACGTACGCCGCGACGGCCGATGACGCGGCGTACGCGATCTTCGAGGCCGGCGACGGGATTGTCGTCCAGTTCAACTCGTCGTGGTGCGTGCGCGTCTACCGTGACGAGCTGCTCAGCATCCAGGTGGACGGCACCGACGGCAGCGCCGTCGCCGGATTGTGGACGTGCCGGACGCAGCACCGCGCCAACACGCCGAGGGCCGTATGGAATCCGGACGAGGCGCCGCAGACCGCCTACCGGCAGCACTGGCTCGACGTGCCGGACAACGAACCGTTCGACAACGCCTTCAAGGTACAGTGGGAATTCTTTCTGCGGCACGTGGCCCGCGACGAGCCCTTCCCCTGGTCGTTCCCCGAGGGGGCGAAGGGCCTGCAGCTGGCCGAGGCCGGGATGCGTTCGTGGCGCGAGGGGCGCTGGATCGAGGTTCCGGCGCTCGCGCTCTGACGGTCGCCGGTAGGGGAAGACGTGGAGGAACGCATGGTCCGCGCGGCGGTGACGCTGCCTCGCGAGGACGGGACCCTGAGCCGCTACGAGCTGGGGCCCGCCTCGCCGTTCGGGGCGCCCGGTGTGGCGCTGCGAACCCGCGTGGCGTACGCGGCGGTCCACGTCGTCGCCGATCCGCTGGCCGAGAACACGCCGGACTCGGTCGCGCACCTGGACTGGGATGCGACCCTGGCCTACCGCCGGTATCTCTGGTCACTCGGGCTGGCGGTGGCCGAGGCGATGGACACGGCCCAGCGGGGAATGGGCCTGGACTGGGACGCGTGCCGCGAGCTCATCCGGCGGACCGCGGCCGAGGCCCGGTGCGCCGGGGGGAGGCTCGCCTGCGGCGCGAACACCGATCAACTGCCGGCCGGCGCACGGGTGGGCCTCGACGAGATCCAGGGCGCGTACGACGAGCAGTGCGCCTTCATCGAAGATGAAGGCGCCGCGGTCGTGCTCATGGCCAGCCGGCACCTCGCGTCACGGGCCAGGGGCCCCGAGGACTACCTGCGGGTGTACGGACAGGTTCTCTCGCGGGTCCGCCGTCCCGTAATCATTCACTGGCTCGGCGAGATGTTCGACCCCCAACTCGCCGGGTACTGGGGGTCGCACGACCTGGACGCGGCGACCCGGACGTTCGTCGAGATCGTGAGCGAGCACGCGCCCAAGATCGACGGGGTCAAGATCTCCCTGCTCGACCGCGGCCGGGAGGTCGACGTGCGGGGGCGGCTCCACGCCGCGGGAGTCCGCGTGTATACCGGCGACGATTTCCACTATCCGGAGTTGATCCGCGGCGACGGCCGCCTCCATAGCCACGCGCTGCTCGGTATCTTCGACGCCATCGCGCCCGCGGCATCCGCGGCAATTCAGGCGCTCGATCGCGGCGACACGGACGCCTACGAGGCGATCCTTGCGCCCACGGTCCCGCTCGCGCGGCATATCTTTCAGATACCGACCTGCCACTACAAGACCGGCGTGGTGTTTCTCGCGTACCTGAACGGGCACCAGAGCCACTTCCGCATGGTCGGCGGGCTGGAAAGCGCCCGCTCGGTCGGCCACCTCGCCGGGATCCTCGTGCTGGCGGATCGCGCCCGGCTGCTCCGGGACCCCGAGCTCGCCGCCGATCGCTTCCGGAGAGTTATGGCGGTGGTGGGGGTCGACTAGGGTCATGCCGGCCGCTCCGTCCGACGACGGCGTACGCCTCAGCCTGAACCAGATGACGATCCCCGCCTGGAGCGTCCCGGAGGCGGTGGAAGGATGCGCCCGCCACGGCCTTCGCTGGATCGGGTTGTGGCGCGAGAAGGTGGCCGAGGTCGGCGTCGCGAGAGCCGCCCGTGCCGCCCGCGAGGCCGGTGTGGGGGTCTCCAGTCTGTGCCGCGGGGGATGGTTCCCCGCGCCGAGCGAGGCGGAGCGGCGCGCGCGCATCGCGGACAACCGGCGCGCGATCGAAGAGGCGCGGGACCTGGGCACCGACACCCTCGTGCTGGTCTGCGGGGGGCTCGGCGGCTGCGACCTCGAGGCCGCGCGGCGTTGGGTGGAGGACGCCGTCGCCGATCTCGCACCCCATGCCGCCGCGCACGGCGTCCGGCTGGCGATCGAGCCGCTGCATCCGATGTTCGCCGCGGATCGCTCGGTCATCACGACGCTCGCGGAGGCGAACGCGATCGCGGCGCGATGCGCCGGCGCCCCCGTCGGCGTCGTCGTGGACGTCTACCACGTGTGGTGGGATCCGGCGGTGTGCGCGGAGATCGCGCGCGCCGGCCGGCAGATCTTCGGGTTTCACGTGAGCGACTGGATCACACCGCTCCCGGACGTCCTGCACGGACGCGGGATGATGGGCGACGGCGTGATCGAGTTGCGCCGGCTCAAGCGCGCGGTCGACGCGGCCGGCTACACGGGGCCGGTCGAGGTGGAGATCTTCAATCGCGCGATCGCCGCGATGCCCGGGGACGACGTGCTCGAGCTCATGAAGGCGGGCTACCGCACATACGTCGCGTGACCTGTGTCTAGTCCCAGTTGTACGTGGGCACTAGACCAGATATATGCGCGGTCAAAACGGCCATGGCGGGAACGAACAGACGACCTCCGAGTACGTGCTGCTGAGCATCGGACTGATATTTGTTTTGGTCATGGTCGCCGCCGCCTTGGGTCAGATGATGCACTACACCCTCGCACACATCAGCGCGTGGGCCGCCGGTCTGACCGCGCCCGCAACAGGACCCTACTGACTCACGCGGCCCCAAGCCGTCGTCACGATGAATCCCTGCGATACGAAGTTGGGCGCATCGAGAAGCGCGAAGTATGCCTCGATCTCCGCCGCCGTCGCCAGGCCGGCGTCGACGATGTCTCCCCGGAGCTGTTCGACCGAGAGCCGCTTCCACAGTACCGGTTCAGTACCCGCGTAGAGCAGAGACACGCGCGCGTCGGCCTGGACGTCGGCGAGCCCGAGCGCGCGGAGCATTCCAAACAGGTGACGGCCGCAGTACATACTGCCCCGTGCCGCCATCACCCGGTCTTTTCCTTGCTCGATTTTCATGAACAGGGCATTGCTCGCGGCATCCGTGGGGGACACGAGCGCGACCGAGATGTTGTCCGCTCCCTCGCACACCAGCCAGCCACCCGGCCTGAGCGCGGATCGCATCCGCCGGAGCGCCCTCTCGCGCTCCTGAATGTGCTCCAGCACGAGTCGCGAAAGCACCAGATCGAATCGGCCCTCCGGAAGGTCGTCCGAGACGATATCGTGGCGACGCACGTCCAGATTGGGCGCCGTCAGTGCCGCGAGGAAACGGGTATCCAGGTCGGTCGCCATGACCTGTCCGGTCGGACCCACCCGCCGGGAGAGCCACTCCGCGATGGAGCCCCCGCCGGCCCCGATTTCCAGGCAGCGCCAACCTTCTCCCACGCCGAGCGCCTCGAGATGTCGAAGCGTGCCGGGATCGAGGAGCTGCTCAAGCCCGCGCAGCCGCCGCCGCGCGTGGGCCCACGCGTTATCGAACGCGTAGTCGCGCGGCGCCGCGGGGCCCTCCGGCGGGGTCACCGACTTGCTTCAGCGATCGGCAAGCGCGAGTTTCACGCCGAGCGCGACAAACGCGCCGGCGAACGTGCGGCGCATCCACGTCAAGACCCGCGGGCGCGCGATAACGTGCCGGCGAATCGACGCCGCGAACAGCCCGTATCCGACGAAGACCACGAACGTCAAGAGCATGAACACGCTGCTTAGCCCGAGCATGCGCAGAAGCGGATGCGGTTCGCCGGTGGTCACAAACTGCGGCAGGAAAGCAAAGAAGAAGATCGACAGTTTTGGATTGAGGACGTTGATCAGGACAGCGGTGACGATCACCTGCACGACCGAACGGGTGCCGGCCTCCTCTTCCACCCGCAGCACGCCCCGCTCCCTCAACGCGTTCCACGCCATGTAGAGCAGATAGATCACGCCGAGGTACTTGAGGGTCTGGAATGCCGTGGCACTCGCGTGCAGGAGCGCGGCCAGCCCCAGGATCGCCGCGGCCATGTGCGGGAGAATGCCGAGGGTGCATCCGAACGCCGCCACGATGCTTGCGCGCGGCCCACGCGACAAGCCCGCCGCCAGCGTATAGAGCACACCCGTCCCGGGCGCGACGACGACGATGAGCGACGTTATCAAGAAATCGATGCTCACGCCGGCCCTCTTCGCCCGGTGACGGCGGGTGTCCTACGGGCTCACCCCGCTCGAGCCGTCACGGGGAGCCACGGATATCCCGTCCCGCAGCGGAATGGACCCCGGTAACTGAAAGGTCCTGGTCTTCCGCTCGGCGATGGCGATGTTCTCGCACTTCACGCTGCCACTACCCTCGCACGATCCGACCCGGATCTCCCTGATCTTGCCGTCTCGAATGCTCACAACCGCGCCTTCCAGCGTCAACGCCAACGCGATGTCGAAATCAACTTTCCCCATCACCTTGTCGTCGACCAGGATTTCAAGATAAGGCTTGTGCTCGGATCTGATGGTGTGAGTCGCGAGTGGGACTTCGATGACCTCGTCGGGAGCATATTTCTTTGGGTCCGCATACTTGCGAAGGACCTGATATTTGTCCCATGCGCCCGCCGCGATCTCCGCGAACGGAATATCCATCAGTTCATCAATCGAGCCGATAATGCCGCCGCGAACGCCGGGCCACGCGCCCTTGGGGCCCCGGAGCGATAGGGCGGACCTGAGGGCCGCGACCTCCGGGCTGGATTCTAACCGATCCTGGGCAACGTCCGAGCTCGCGAAGAACCCCCTAAGGGTGACCGACGTCGGTGACATGTCCGCTCCCTCCATTCGTGCTCAGCAGATCTTCTGGTCGCTCGATGTCCTGTTTCCCCGCGTCTACGACGGGCCTGAGGCGAACATCGCGGTCGAGGATCTCGACAGGGTTCCCCAACTCTTCGGCGTTCAAGTCGATCCCCAGAGTCCCAAGAGGACGATGCGGTTGGATCCGAACGCGGCGCATGAACCGCACTTTGCGAACGCGCCGCACCCTCGCCGCGACGGCCGACGCAGTAATCGCGAGGAGGGTGCCGGCGAACGCCGGCGGCCACTGAATCGGACCGGGGATCGTTGTCGCCGCCAAGACAATGCCGACCGGCGTGTCTTGCCGCGCGACCGTGTGCGCAACCGGATGCTGCGCGATCACTGTTCCCGAATGCGCGGTGGACACCACCACGACCGAGGTAATGGAATCGACCGCAAAACCGGCCGCCGCGAGTCGAGCCTTGGCCGCCTCGACCGTCAGTCCTCGAACGTCCGGGACCGCTCGGACAATTGGCGTGGCGTATGTTACGTTGACCGCCGTATCCGGTGCCCTCATGCTGCCGGGGGCGGGATCCTGAGATACTATCGTGTCTCGGTCCTGAGTCGACTCCTCGGGCGCGGTCGATCCGAGCGCAAACCGGGCACCTGCGAGTCGGGCTTTGGCCCCGTCAATAGACAGCCGGCGAACGTCCGGAACCGGCCGGAGAGGGATCGGCACCGCGTAGATCACATTGACCGGCGTCCCCGATGCCCTGAGACTGCCCGGAGCGGGATCCTGAGATACGACCGTACCCTGATTTTGATCCGATGGTGTCGGTGCGGTCGATCCGAGCGTGAAGCCGGCACCTGCGAGTCGGGCTTTGGCCGCCTCGACTGTCAGTCGGCGGACGTCCGGAATCGGCGGCGGGGTCCGCATTACACTCTCAATAGGTGGCTTCGGACGGGGCGGCAGCGGCACCGCGTACGTCACGTCGACCCGCGCACCCAGCGTCCTGAGACTGCCCGGAGCCGGTTCCTGAGACACTATCGTCCCTTGAACCTGCTTTGACCGCGCCGGCGCGGTTGATCCGAGCGCAAAGCCGGCGTCTGCGAGCCGGGCTCTGGCCGTGTCAACCGACAGTCCGCGAACATCAGGTATCCGTGGGAGCGGTATCGGCACCGCGTAGACTACGTCGACCCGCGCACCCAGCGTCCCGAGACTGCCCGGAGCCGGCTCCTGAGATACTATCGTCCCCTGATCTTGCCTTGACTGCGTCGATGTGGTTGATCCGAGCGCAAAGCCGGCGTCTACAAGCCGGGCTCTGGCCGTGTCAACCGGCAGTCCGCGCACATCCGGAACCGTCCCGACGATCGGTATGGCGTACGTCACGTCGACCCGCGCACCCAGCGTCCTGAGACTGCCGGGCGGGGGGTCCTGAGATACGACCGTGCCCCGGTCCTGACTCGACGGCATCGGCGTGTACCGCCCGAGGATGAAACCTGCATCTGCGAGTTTGAGCCTCACGGCACCGACCGAGAGGCCCCGAACGTCCGGGACCGGACGAAGTTGTGGAAGAGGCTGCCATGGAATGACCGGCTTGGGCACGACGGGTGCCGGCTGGACCGGGCCCATTGTCAAAATGACTGTCGTCCCGACCGCGACCCGCTCCCCTTGGTAGGGGTGCTGCTCAGTCACTGTAGCGTCCGGTGACGTTGCGCCCCTCGCGACCGCGCAAAGTTCGCGCTGCTGAGCGACGGCGCGCGCCCTATCGAAAGGCATGCCTTGGACCGGGGGCACTACAGCCGTTTGTGGAGAAAATCGCCCGAACGGCTGACCCATGGTCACGCTGACGATTCCATTGTCGGCGCCGCCGCTCTGGGAAATTACGACGTCATCCGGGTTCCTGGTGCCGGACGGCCAAGCGGCGTTTATCCGAAGATTGCGCAGGCTAAGGAGACACCGCGCTTGAGTGTAGGATAGACCCACGACCCGAGGCTCGTTCGTCGCGAGTAGGGTCTGCGCACGTCCCACCGTCTGTGTTGCGCAGGTCAGAAGAAGCGTTGCCAGCACGCAGCAACCAAATTGCCGAAGAATGCGCCTCCCTAGTGTCCCAACTCCGACGTTGGCGTTCATGCCCCCTCGCCACCGATCCGGCGTTGGTGCGCCAATCAGATCGGGTCGATAGCGCCCAGCACCACCATGCAACGCCACATCGGTTCGACGCTATGATCCAGCTCACAATCCCGCCCAAGTCACTTCGAAATCAGCGCGACAATGCTGCGCCCTTCCACCGAGCAGACGTCCCCCTCAACCGCAACCTCACGGCCGGGATCGACGAAGTCGCGGGGCGACGGTTGGGCCGTGTCGATCACTCTGAACCACCGCCGCCCGCCCACCTTCGGGATGTCGAAATCAAGGCGGTCCCAGAACATGTTGAGCATGACGTGAATGTCCGGATCGTCTCCGACGCCTCCCAGGGTCATCCCCAGCGCGCGGGCGTTCGGATCGGACCAGCCGGGGCTGTTCAACCGGCAGCCGTGCCAGGCGACGTCCGGCAACCCGCGCGCCGTTGCGGCACCGGTGAAGAATTGACGGCTGCGCACGACAGCGTGACGTTTCCGGAATTCGATCATCCGCGCCCAGAACCGGAACAAATCGCCCCGTGTGTCCAAAAGACTCCAATCGAGCCAACTGATCTCGTTGTCCTGGCAGTAGGCGTTGTTGTTCCCCCTCTGGGTGCGCCCAATCTCATCTCCCGCCGCAAACATCGGGACCCCGCGTGAGAGGAGGAGAATGGTCGCGAAATTCTTGATCTGACGAGCCCTGAGCGCGTCGACCGCAGGATCGGTTGTGTCGCCCTCCGCCCCGCAGTTCCAGCTCAGGTTGTCATCGATGCCGTCTCGGTTGCCTTCGCCGTTCGCCTCGTTGTGCTTCGCATCGTAGGAAACCAGGTCACGCAGCGTGAAGCCATCGTGGCAGGTGATGAAATTGATGCTGTTGACGGGAAGCTGTCCCCGGGCTTGATAGATATCGGCGCTGCCGGCCAGCCGGCCGGCCGCGGCGCCGATCTGTCCGGGATCTCCCTTGACGAACCGGCGGATGTCGTCGCGATAGCGCCCGTTCCACTCCGCCCAGCGATCGCCGGGAAAGTGCCCGACCTGGTACAATCCGGCAGCGTCCCAGGCCTCGGCGATCACTTTCGAGTTCGCCAGTTCGTCGTCGAGCTCGATCTGCCAGATGACGGGAGGATGCGCCGCGGGGGTGCCGTCCTCTCCCCGCGACAAGATCGATCCCTCGTCGAATCGAAATCCGTCCACATGCGCTTCACGCACCCAGTAGCGGAGCGCGTCCACGATGAGTTTTTGGGCAACCGGGTGGTTGCAGTTGAACGTGTTCCCGCACCCGGAGTAATCGCAATAATACTGTCTGTCCGCGGGCACGAGCAGATAATGGACGCGATTGTCGATGCCTTTGAAGGAAAAGACGGGCCCCTGATGGTTCCCTTCATCGGTGTGATTGAAGACGACATCGAGAATGACCTCGATGCCGGCCCGGTGCAGCGCTTTCACCATGTCACGGAACTCCCGGAGATGCGCCCCGATTTCGGGAGCTACGCAGTACGCGGATTGCGGCGCGAAGAACCCCAGCGTGCTGTAGCCCCAATAGTTCGTGAGCGGCGCGCCGTCGACGGTGCGGAGTACGTCCGTCTCGTCAAAGTCAAAGACCGGCAAGAGCTCGACCGCCGTCACGCCCAAGGTCTTGAGGTACGGGATCTTCTCGACGACGCCGGAGAACGTGCCCGGATGCCCGACCGCGGACGAGGGGGACCGGGTGAATCCCCGCACGTGCAGTTCGTAAATGATCGTGTCCTCCATGGGCCGGGCGAGGGGCCGATCGCCTTCCCAGTCGTACCCCGACGAATCGATCACCACCGACCGCATGGAGGTGGCGAGATTATCGTCGGGTCCGCAGGCATTCGCACGGTTCCAAAGGGTGTTCGTGTTCCCCCGGGCGTAGGGATCGATCAGCACCTTTCTCTTGTTGAAACGATGCCCTTCGCGAAGCTCTGACGGGCCATCCACCCGGTACGCGTAGTGTGAGCCCGGCCGGAGCCCGCGGACGTAGACGTGCCAGAAGTGGAAGGTCTTGTTGACGTTCGGATCCAGGTGGACGACCTGGCGGGGCTCGGGATCATCGTGCCTCTCAAACAGGAGGAGATCGACGCCTGTGGCGTTTTCCGAAAAGAGCGAGAAGTTGACGCCGCTCCCGTCGGGATTGGCCCCCGGAGGATGCGGCGACCCTCTTTCTACCAGGAATGCCACGTTCCCGCCACGCAGGGACGTCGGCACGGGCGGCCCCCCGGCCGCGGGTCAAGAGGCCATTGAGCGAGCACCTCGGGCAACCAGGCTACCCCCCGTTGCCGGCCGTATCCGAGGGCGCCGTGCTCTCATCTTGTCCGTCATCCGTGATATGCAGCCGGTAGAATTTCAGACCGGCGTGTCGATAGAATTGTTCCATCTCGCTGTCGGAGTCCTTATCCGGCGTGTTCAGGATCTCCGGATCGCGGGCGAGGTCCTTCCAAAGCATCTGCTGTTCGTCCTGATTGAGCTCGTACCCATAGCGGTACCCGAGCACGAGCGCCGAGTTATAATAGTGCTGCGCCGGCGCGCGAAATTCGAGCTGGTAGTCCGATTCATCGTCCGGGGACCATTCCGCGAAGTGTGCCTTCACGAAATCCGGTGCTTCATGCGACACTCCCAACGCCACGCCGTAGGCAAAGCCGATTCCCGAGCGGCGCTCCTTGATGGCCTTTGCCGCCTCAGCATACCCGAGGCCGAGAGCCGCGAATTCTCCGGCGACGCCTGCCGCGGCACCCAGCACCGGCAGGGCCACTCCTGCGGCCGTACCCTCAATCATCGACGCAATCGTCGTGCTGAAAGCGCCGACTCCACCGGCGCTTGTCACAATCTCGATAACAACCTCAACCCCCTCGACGATTTCTGCAGTCGTGTGGACCCACTCGATGCTGTCGGACGCCGGGTCGGTCATGGCCGCGTCGATAGCCTCTTTGAGCGACTGCAGCATGGTCCCGCCTCCTCCTTCTATCTGCGGCGCCGTGCGCCGTGGTCACCGAGCGTTGTACCATTAAATAGACCAAGCCGCTGTGAACGGCTTCACAACGGCTTGGCGTGGCGGTGCGCCGCGATGCGCGGACTCAGCCCGCGGCGAGCACCTTTGCCGCCCGTTTCACGTCACGCGGTTTGACCCAGAGGATGGCCCCGAACCGGCCGGCCCCCGCGACGACGGCGCTCGTGGCCGTCACGTTGATCTTCGCGCCGCCGAGCTTCGCGAGCGCGTCCACCAGCGCGCCGGTGCGGTCCTCGCCCTCGATCACGAACGCCTTCTTCGGCCCCGTGATCTTCCATTTCGCCGTCCTGGCCGCGGCCCTGAACGCTTCTGGATCCGACGGTACGAAATCCACTTGGGCACGGCGGCGCGCCGGAAACGCGTGCACCGCGATGAGATTGACGCCCGCCTCCTTCAACACCGCGAGGGCTCGGGCGCCCTCGCCGGGCCGGTCGCCCTGCACGATGTAGAAATAGTCCACCAACCGGATCGTGTCGGCCATCGGTCTCGCCCCCCACCTCGTGCGCGCCACGCGGACACTTTTACCATAGTCCCTTCCGGGCCCGCTGACAATCCGATCCGGTGTTCGTGGCGGCTCCGGCGGTTGCACAAACTTAACCCGCTTGTCCTTCCTGTGTGGTAACTAAGGAGGCAGCGGAGCCCGCCGCGCCCGCGGCTGCCGGCGGGGCCGGCCAAACGTAGTCGAGGGAGGACGCGCGTGTCTGAGACGCGGCACTTCGACGTGATCATCATCGGCACCGGCGCCGGAGGCGGAACGCTGGCGTACCGCCTGGCGCCGTCAGGCAAGCGCATCCTCCTCCTGGAGCGCGGCGACTGGCTGCGGCGGGAGAAGGACAACTGGGACTCCCGCGCCGTGTTCGTCGAGGCGAGGTACCGCGCCGATGAGACCTGGTACGACGGCCGCGGCGGCTCGTTTCATCCGGGCATCCATTATTGCGTCGGGGGCAACACCAAGATGTACGGCGCGGCCCTGCTGCGGCTGCGCCGTGAGGACTTCGGAGAGATCCGCCACCACGGCGGGATCTCCCCGGCGTGGCCGCTCGGCTATGAGGACTTCGAGCCCTACTACACGGAGGCGGAGCACCTGTACTGCGTGCACGGCCGGCACGGCGTCGATCCCACCGAGCCGCCGGCGAGCGCGCCGTACCGGTATCCGCCGGTCAGCCACGAGCCGCGCATTCAGGAGCTCGCGGACGGTCTCGAAGGGCTCGGGTACCATCCGTTTCCGCTTCCCCTCGGCATCCTGCTCGACGAGGAGCACGGCGTCCCCACCCATACGAGCGCGTGCGTGCGGTGCAGCGCCTTCGACGGGTTCCCGTGTCTGGTCAACGGCAAGGCCGACGCGCAGGTCATCTGCGTCGATCCGGCGCTGCGGTATCCGAACGTGCAACTCCTCAGGCGGGCCTACGTGCGCCGCCTGGAGACCGGCGCGTCCGGGCGGGAGGTGACCGCCGTCCACGTCGACCGCGACGGGGCCGAGGAAGCGTACTCGGCCGGCATCGTCGTGGTGGCGTGCGGGGCCGTGAACTCGGCGGCCCTCCTGCTGCGGTCGGCGAACGAGAAGCATCCGCGCGGGCTGGCGAACCGCTCGGACGTGGTCGGCCGGCACTACATGCGCCACAACAACTCGGCGGTCCTGGCGATCTCCGCCACGCCGAACCCCACCGTCTTTCAGAAGACGCTCGGGCTCAACGACTTCTATCATCGGGCCGACGATTGGGACTACCCGCTGGGGCACATCCAGATGCTGGGGAAGTCCGACGGGGAGATGATCAAGGCCGAAGCGCCGGATTGGGCGGTCTGGAAGCCGGGGTTGCCGCTCGAAGTCATCGCGCGGCACTCGCTGGATTTCTGGCTGACGTCCGAAGATCTTCCCGATCCCGAGAATCGGGTGACGCTCACCGCCGACGGCGCGATCGTGCTGCACCTCAAGGAAACCAACATGGAGGGCCATCGACGGCTCCACGCCAAGCTCCGCGCGATGCTGGAGGGCGTGGGGTGCCACGACCACCTGCTGCCCCGCGCGCTCTATCTCGGGAAGAACATTCCGATCGGCGGCACAGCGCATCAGGTCGGGACGGTGCGGTTCGGACGCGATCCCGCCTCCTCCGCCCTGGACGTCAACTGCAAGGCGCACGATCTCGACAACCTCTACGTCGTGGACGGCAGCTTCTTCGTGTCGAGCGGGGGCGTAAACCCCGCGCTCACCATCATGGCCAACACCCTGCGGGTGGGCGACCATCTGCTGGACCGACTGCGCTGACGGGCGGCCCGGGAGGACCGAACGGGCCCGTCGAATAGCACCGGCGCCGGACGAAGGAGGGGACCATGAACGCACGCACGCTGGCTGTGCTCGTAGCGGTGGCTGTGCCGATCGCGACGATCTCCCCGCAGACTCAGGCCCAAGCGCCGGTGACCATCACCTGGTCCACGCTGGGACAGGGTGGTCAGGCAGTCTCAGACGTCTACCGGCCGTTGGCGCAACAGTTCGAGCGGCAGAACCCGGGCATTCGGGTGAATCTGCAGATCCTGCCCGGGACCTCCGGCGAGCAATACAACCGGTACGTGACGCTGTTCGCGGCCAAAGATCCGTCGGTCGACGTCCTGGCCATCGACGTGATCTGGCCGGCCCCGATGGCGGCCGCCGGCTGGCTCGCCCCGCTCGACCGGTGGTTCACGCCCGATAAGCGAACGGTCTTCCTCCCCGGCGCGATCCGCGCGAACACCATCGGGGGCAGGCTCTACGGCGTGCCGTGGTACACCGACGCCGGCCTCCTCTATTACCGGAAGGATCTCCTCGCGAAATACGGGGCGAAGGTCCCGACGACGTGGGAGGAGCTTATCGCGACCGCGAAGCGGATCACAGAGGGCGAGAAAGACCCCCAACTCGCCGGCTTCCTGTTTCAGGGCGCTAAGATCGAGGCGCTCGCGGACTTCTACTACGAAGTGCTGTGGAGCAACGGCGGCGACGTGCTCGACCCGGGCGGCAAGGTGATCGTCGATAACGCCAAAGGCGTCGCGGCGTTGAACTTCATCCTCGATCTGGTCCGCAAAGACAAGGTTTCGCCGTCGGGGGTCGCCACGCTCTCTACCGATGATTCGCGCATCGCGTTCCAGGAGGGGCGCGCGGTGTTTCTTCGGAACTGGACGTACGCCTACGACCTGTTCCAGGGGAGCGGCTCCAAGGTCGCCGGCCAGGTCGGCATCGCGCCGCTGCCCAAGGGGGCCGCGGGGCGCAGCGCGTCCACGCTCGGCGGATGGCAGCTGGCGATCAGCGCGTTCTCGCGCCACAAGGAGGCCGCCTGGAAGTTCGTCGAGTTCATGACGGGCCGGGTGGCCGAGAAAAGCATGGCGTTGCAACTCAGCACCGTCCCGACGCGGAAGGACATCTTCGACGACCCGGAGGTCAAGCGGCGCGCGCCTCAGGCGCCCGATATGCTCAAGGCCGTGCTCAGCGCGACGCCTCGGGCGCAGATCGCCGATTACCCGCGGATGTCCGCGATCATCCAGACGAACCTGCAGGCCGCGCTCACGAACCAGATGTCCGCGGACGATGCGGTCAAACGGATGGCCCGGGAGATCCGGTCGCTCTTGAGCCGGTAGCGTGGCCGGGCAGCTCGGGCGGCGCCTCGCGGTCGCGGAGGCCGGCGGCCCCGCCCGGATGCTGCGCCGTTGGACGGCCGGCGAGCTGACCGAAACCGAGCTGGCGATCGTCCTGCTTCTTCCGTGCCTGCTGTTCCTCGGAATGTTCGCGTTCTACCCGATCGTCAACGCCTTCTGGACCAGTCTGCACCGTCTGCGACTCGACCAGCCGCAGGCGGGCGTGCCTTTCGTGGGGCTGCGGAACTTCACCCAGGTGCTCCGGGATGCCGAGGCCGGGCACGCGATCGGGGTCACGCTCGCCTACGTGGTCGTGACGGTGGCGGCGCAGTTCGCGCTCGGGTTGGGGATCGCCCTCGTCGTCAACCGCACCGTGCGGGCCAAAGGTGTCGTGCGGGCGGTCACCCTGCTTCCCTGGACGCTGGCGCCGGCCCTCGCCGGCCAGATGTGGCGGTGGCTGTTCAACGACTCCGCGGGCGTGATCAACGATCTGCTGCACCGCGCCGGCCTCATCAGCCGCCCCGTCATCTGGCTCGGGGCGCCGCATCTCGCGTTCGCGGCGGTCGCCACCGCGGCCTCATGGGGAGCGGCGTCCTACATGGCGTTGATTCTGCTCGCGGGGCTGCAGAGCATCCCCGAGGAGTTGTACGAGGCCAGCAGCCTCGACGGCGCCTCGCCGCTGCGGGCCTTCTTCGCCGTGACGCTGCCGCTGCTGCAGGGTGCGATCCTGGTCTCGCTCGTCCTGCGGACGCTCGGGGCCCTGCAGGCGTTCGACATCATCTTCCCGATGACCGGCGGCGGCCCCGGCAACGCGACGGAGACGTTCGCCTTCTATGTGTACGAGAATACCTTTCAGTTCCTAAACTTCGGGTACGGCGCCGCGCTGTCGGTGATCCTGCTTCTTCTGGCGCTGGGGTTTGCCGCGATGTATTATCGCGCGCTCGCGCCGCGCGACTGAGCCATGGCCGGCCGGCGCCCCCTCGGCAGGATCGCCTTCGCGGCGCTCGTCGTTCTGGTCGTCGCCTACTCCGTCGGCCCGTACGTCTGGACGCTGCTCACCTCGCTCAAGACCGAACGCGAGCTGTACCAGTTTCCGGTGACCTACCTGCCGCACGCGCCGACCCTGACCAACTACGTCCACGTGTTCAGCGGGAATCCGTTCGGCCGGTTCCTCCTCAACAGCTGCATCGTCTCGATCACCTCGACGGTGCTCTGCCTGTTCCTGGCGGTCTTCGCCTCCTATGCGTTCGCGCGCCTCAGGTTTCCCGGGAGCCGGATCGTCTTGCTCGGGATCCTCACGGTCGCCATGATTCCGTTGATCACGGTGATCGTGCCGCTGTACGTGCTCGTCCGCGGGCTGGGGCTCTTGAATACCTACGGCGGCCTGATCGGTCCGTACATCACCTGGTCGCTGCCGGTCGCGATCTTCATCCTGACGGCGTTCTTCCGCGAGATCCCGCGCGACCTCGAAGAAGCGGCGTCGATCGACGGGTGCAGCCGGGTGGAGACCCTGTGGCGGATCATCGCGCCGCTCGCGGCCCCGGGACTCGTCACCGCGGGCATCATCGTGTTCGTGAACACCTGGAACGAGTTTCTGGTCGCGCTGACGCTCACCAGCAGCACCGAGATGCGCACGATCACCGTGGGGATCGCGCTCTTCCAAGGCGAGTTCGCGTTCCCCTGGGGCGTGATTTCCGCGGCGGTGCTGCTGGCGACGATCCCGATCGTCGGCGTGATCCTGGCCGGGCAGCGGCTCGTGATCCGCGGGCTCACCGCGGGCGCGGTGAAAGGGTAGGGCCAGCCCGGGATGATCAGGGTGGGATACGTCCCCATCGTCCGGCCCCTCTTCCGGGGCGCCCGGATGGGGTTGTGGGAGGCGAGCCGCCGCACCCTCGCCGATCTTGCTCCGCGGCTCGGCTTTGAGTTGGCCTACGCGTCCGAGCCCGCGACCGACGGTGCCCAGGCGCGCGCCTGTGCCGCCGAGGCGCGCCGCGCGGATCTGGACCTGCTTCTGGTCCAGCACGTGACGTTCGCGACCGGCGACGTGGTCACGCCGCTGCTCGATGTGCCGGTCCCGCTCGCGCTGTGGGCGCTGCCGGAGGCGACGACTGCGGGGCCCCTTCCGCAGAACGCGCTGTGCGGACTCAACCTCAGCATGAGCCTTCGCCGCGCCCGCCCCGCTCCGCTCGTCTGGCTGTACGGTGCTCCCGACGACCCCGTGGTGCCGCGCCGGCTCGACCGGCTCCTGCGTGCCGCGCGCGGGTGGCGGGCGCTCACGCGCGGCCGGCTCCTGTGGATCGGCGGGGCGGCGCCCGGGTTCTTCCGGTTCGATCAACGGCCGGCCCTCTCCATACGCGTCGACCAAGCCCCGCTCGAGGCGGTGTTCGAGACGCTCTCCCGGATTCCCGACGACGAGGTGGACGCGCGTCTCACCGAACTCGCCGAGCCGTCCGACCTCCCGATCGAGACGCTCCGCCGATCGGTCCGGCTCGAGCTCGCGCTCGCCGCGCTCGCACGCGGATACGACGGTGTCGCTCTGCGCTGCTGGCCCGAGCTGCCCGACACCGCGGGCACCATGGCGTGCGCGGCGTTCGCCTGGCTGGGAGACCGGGGGGTCCCGATGGCCTGTGAAGGGGACGCCTCAGGGCTTGCGGCGATGGTGGCGATGGCCGCGGTCACCGCGCGGCCGGCGGTCCTGCTCGACCTGACGCACGTGCAGGGGGAGGACCTCATATTCTGGCACTGCGGGAACGCGCCGCGCGCCTGGGCGGCGGGGGAGACCCGGCTCATCGCCCACTTCAACCGGGGCGTTCCCGCGGTGCGCCATATGCGGCTCCGGCCGGGCCCGGCGAGCGGCGTGCGGTTTCTCGAAGAGGCGCAGGCGGTGGTCTACGCGGGGACGGTTCACGCGGGCCGGGACGGGTACGACGGGGTGACCGGGACCGTTGGAGACCTGCGGTGGGGAGGGACGGCGATCTCGGCCCGCGAGTTTGTCGCGAGCGTGCTCAACCACCGCATCCCGCACCACTTTGCCTGGGGCATGGGCGACGTCGAAGACGTGCTGACTGAATTGTGCGCGTGGCTCGGCCTGCGGGTCCTCCCTCCGTCGACGGAGGGCGCGATTCGGTAGTGCGGTACGATCCGTTTCGCGCGTTTCGCCGGCTCGAATCGCTCCGGCTCGAGGCCACGACGCGCCACGCGGCGCGCTTCGCGACCGACGCGGGTCCGCTCGAGGTCGCGTCGTATGCACCGGGGATTCTCCGCCTGCGATGGGGGAGCGGCTCCGGGCCCGACTACGGCCTGCTGGCCGCGGCCCCCACCCCCGTCGACCTGGAGTGCCGCGAGACGGGCGACGGGTGCCGCGTCGCCGCCGGGGACGTCGTCCTCGAGCTTCGTCCCGCCCCGCTGCGCGTGCGCCTGCTCCGTGAGAATCGCGTCGTGCTCGAGGCCGCGGACGACGGCCACATCCACGGCGGACTCCGGCTTCCGGCGTTCGGCGTGTGCGAGACGGCACGCCCGCCGGCGTCGGTGGCGGCGTTCGCCCTGGGGAGCGGGGAAGCGGTGTACGGGCTCGGCGAGAAGTACGGCCCGCTGAACCGCCGCGGGCAGCGGGTCGTGTCCTGGAACGAGGATGCCTGGGGCGTGAACGCGGAGGCGTCGTACAAGAACGTGCCGTTTGCCTGGAGCCCTGCCGGGTGGGGCGTGTTCATCAATACCCCGGCCCGGGTGGTGCACGGCGTCGGCTACCCGGAATGGTCCCACCGGGCGTACGTCGTCCTCGTCGAGGAGCCGGGGCTCGATCTCTTTCTCCTGACCGCAGAGACGCCCGCCGGCCTGCTGGACCGGTTTACGCACGTCACCGGCCGCGCGCCCGTCCCGCCGCGGTGGAGCCTGGGCGTGTGGATGTCGAGGGCCTTCTACCGGACGGCCGATGAGGCGCTCGACGCGGCGAGAACGCTCCGGCAGCGGCGTATCCCCTGCGACGTCCTTGTGCTGGACGGGCGGGCCTGGCTCAAAGTTGAGACCCGCTTTGCGTTCGAGTGGGACCCCGACCGGTATCCGGATCCCGGCGGATTCATCCGCAACGTGAAGGCGCTCGGCTTTCGCTTGTGCCTGTGGGAGTACCCGTATGTTTCGATTCACAACCCGCGCTTCGCCGAGCTCGCGCAGCGCGGGTATTTTCTGCGCGACGCGCAGGGCGCGCCGTACGTGTACGCGTGGGACGACGAGCCGTTCGGATCCCTGCTCACGCCGCTTCCGCCGAGCGGGCTCGTGGACTTCACGAATCCCGACGCGTATGCGTGGTATCGCGACGCGCACCGTCCGTTGTTCGAGGCCGGCGTGGACGTGATGAAGACCGACTTCGGCGAGCAGATTCCCGAGGACGCGCGCGCCCACAACGGCGAGCGGGGGTCGCGCCTCCACAACGTGTACCCGGTGCTCTACAACCGGTGCGTGTACGAGTCGACCGCCCGCTACGCGACGGGCGGGGCGATCGTCTGGGGACGCTCGGGATGGACGGGCAGTCAACGGTACCCGGTGCAGTGGGGCGGCGACCCGCAGGCCGATTGGGAAGGGCTCGCGGCGAGCATCCGGGGCGGGCTCTCGTGGGGCATGAGCGGGGCCCCCTACTACAGCCACGACATCGGCGGGTTCTTCGGTCCGTCCCCGGCGCCGGAGCTGTACGTGCGCTGGGTGCAGGCCGGCGTGATGTGCTCGCACACGCGGTTCCACGGCACGACGCCGCGGGAGCCGTGGCACTTCGGCGAAGAGGCGGAGCGGATTGTCCGAGGATGGCTGGAATGGCGGTACCGGTTGCTGCCCTATCTCGAGTCGTGCGCGATCGCGGCCTCGACGACGGGCCTGCCGGTGATGCGCGCGATGCCGCTCGCGTTCCCCGACGACCGGCCGGCCGCGGCATTCGACGAGCAATACATGCTCGGTCCGTCACTACTGGTCGCACCGGTGGTGCGGCCCGGGGGACAGGCGCGGATCTACCTGCCGGCGGGGACGTGGTTCGATCTCTCCGATGCCCCGCGGTTCGACGCCGCGCGGGGCAGGCGGACCCTTCGCGGACCGGCGACGATCGAGCAGCGGGTGCCCCTCGACCGGATGCCGCTGTACGGCCGGGACGGGTGTCTCCTGCCGCTCGGGCCCGCAGCGCAGCACGCGGGCGAACTCGAGGCCGGTGCGGAGCTGTCGGAACTTGTCGTGTTTGGCCTGCCCCGGGTGGAACTCGCGCTGTCCGGATCCGCGTTCGAGCTGACCGTTCGTGGGGACGGTTGCCGCATTCATCCCCTGGCCAACCGCGTGCGCGTGTCCCCGCTGGGGGATGTGCGGGTGGAGCGGCGTGACGGCGGCGTCGATTGCCTGACGGTCGAGTGAGCGCCGCGTTCGAGGGGCCCGCGCGCGGTGGACCGACGAAATCGTGCGTCTACGGCAGGGCGGCGCCGATCCGCCGCGCGTACGCCGTCAGCTCGTCGACGTTGTGCCATCCCAGGTCGCGCCGGCCCGCTTCGACCTCGCCGAGCATCTGCACGATCCGGGCGTTGAGCGGGACCGGCACGCCGTATTGGCCGGCGACGCAGGCGACGGTGAGATAGGCCGCCTCGCTCCTCCGCCGGCGGTAGACGATGTCCCAGTGAATGCCGCTCGCCCGCTTGACGTACCGGTACCCGCCCGGCCCCGCCGTCACCTGGTGGCCGCCGAGGTGCTCGACCAGACGGTCGTAGGCGGCGAGCAGCCGCGCCGTGCCGGCCGTGGTGTCCGGCCGGTACAACGCCGGCTCGAACCACGGGTCGGCCTGGATGTGAACGCGCGCGGCGTCCGCGACCCGCATCGCCTCGCGAACCGCCGCGCCGGCGAGCCGCTGCATGTCCCGGCGGCCCAACACGTTCACGATCGTGTCGTCGACGAGCGCCGTCGGAACGATCTGCGAATTGTACACTTGCTTGGTCCAGACCCGCCCGACGATGTCCGTCAGCAGCTCGCATACGTTCGGGCCCAGGCCGAGGAGGCGCGCCGCCTCGCGGACGCGCGGCGTCAGGGCGCCGTCCAGCTCGCCGACGTACACGATGCCCTCGTGCACGGCCTCGAGCACGCCCGGCTCCAAATACGCGCCGCCGTAGTCCGGCAGGGCGCCCATCGTGCGCCCGTGGCCCACGATGCCGGCAATCGTCTCCTCGTTCATCCCGTTTTGCAGCGAGACCACGCACGCCGCCTCACCGAGCCGCGGGGCGATGCTCCGCGCCGCCGCGTCCGTCGCCTGCGATTTGCACGCCAGGAAGATCAGGCCGTCGAGCGGTTTGGCGAGCTCCTCGGGCGTGCACGCGCGCTGAGGGCCGATCGACGCCGGCCCGTGCACGCCGTTGATTGAGATCCCGCGCTCGCGGATCGCCCGCACGTGATCGGCGTTCTCATCGATAAACAGGACCTCTTCACCGGCCCGGGCCATGTAGAAGCCGGCGAGTCCGCCGATCGCCCCGCAGCCGACCACCGCAATCTCCGCCACCGCCGCCGCACCTCCCCGGTTGGTTGCCTGTGTTGAGCGTGCCTACAGTTTCAGGCGCGGGTCGAGCGCGTCCCGCAGGCCGTCGCCGAACAAGTTGACCGCGAGCACGATGGTCACGATCGCGAGCCCGGGAAACGTAGACAGCCACCATGCCGTGTCCATGAATGCCCGGCCGTTGCTCAGCATCTCCCCCCAATCGGGCGTGGGCGGCTTGACGCCCAGCCCGAGGAAGCTCAACGCCGCGCCGGCGATGATCGCGCTCGGGATCCCGAGGGTCACGAGCACGATGACCGGAGCGGCGACGTTGGGCAGAATGTGGCGGAAGAGGATGCGCGCATCCCCGCAGCCGGCGACGCGGGCCGCCTCGACGTACTGGAGCTCCCGGACGGAGAGCGTGGCGCCCCGGACCACCCGGATGAACACGGGCATGCCCGAGACGCCCACGGCGATCATGGCGCTGCCCAGGTTGGCTCCGAGGACCGCGATGATGACGAGGGCCAGGAGGATGCCCGGGAACGCCAGCATGACGTCGACCGTCCGCATGATGGCCTGGTCGACCGGGCCCCGGTAGTACCCTGAGAGCAGTCCGAGGACCGATCCGCCGACGACCGCGATCGTGACGGCGACGAGGCCCATGGCCAGCGACGTGCGGGCGCCGTAGAGAATCCGGCTGAGGACGTCCCGGCCGAACTGGTCGGTCCCCAGCAAGTGCCGCGGACCCGGCGGCTCGAGCGACGCCGAGACGTTGAGGGCGATCGGGCTGGCCGGCGCGAGCGCGGGCGCCGCGACCGCCGTGGCGATGACGAGGAGGAAGATGATCCCGCCGGCCGCCGCGCCGCGGTTGGCGAGGAGACGACCGAGCGCGTCCCGCCACATGCCGCGGACGCGGCGCCGCCCGGCGGCGGCGACTGGTGCCGTCCCGGCGCTCATTCGAACCGGATACGCGGGTCGATGAACGCGTAGGAGAGATCGACCAGCAGGTTCATCCCGATGTAGGTCAGCGCCAGCACGAGCACGACCCCCTGCACGGTGGGGAGATCCTTGCTCTGGATCGAGTCCACCACGAGCTTCCCGAGGCCGGGCCGCGCGAAGACCGTCTCGGTGATGACCGCCCCGCTGAGGAGGCTTCCGAACTGGAGTCCCATCGCGGTGATGACCGGGATGACCGCGTTGGGAAGCGCGTGGCGGAAGACGACGGCCATCCCCCGCAACCCCTTGGCGCGGGCGGTCGTCAGATAGTCGAGCCGTAGGACCTCGAGGATGCTCGAGCGGACGAGCCGGGCGAGGGTCGCCGCGCTGAGTAGCGCGAGCGACACGCTGGGGAGCACGAGGCCCCGCAGCCCCGGCGGGCTCGTCGCCGGCAGTACCTGGAAGTGGACGGCGAAGAGCATGATCAACAACAGCGCGAGCCAGAACACCGGCACCGAGACGCCGAAGAGCGCCACGACCATCGACAGGGTGTCGAAGACGCTGTTCCGCGTGAGGCCGGAGAGAAGGCCGAGCCCGAACCCGAGGACGATCGCGAGGAGCATCGCCGCGAGCGCCAGTTCGATCGTGTTCGGCAGCCGCGTCGCGATCTCGACGGTCACCGGCCGGCTCGTCTGGAGCGACCGGCTCAAGTCCCCGTGCAGCGCCTTCCAGGCGAAGTCGGCGTACTGGACGTAGATGGGCCGGTCGAGGCCCATCACGTGGCGGATCGCGGCGAGGCGCTCCGGCGTGGCCGTCTGCTCCCCGATGTAGATCGACGCGGGGTCTCCCGGGGTGAGGAACAACATCAGGAAGACGATGGCGGACGTCAGGAAGACGGTCGGGACCGCCAGCACGAGGCGGGTTTGGAGGTACTTCAGCATGCGCGGACGGCCGCTACGGGCCGAAACGCGGGGAGAGGGGGCCGGCGCGCCCCTCCCCCCGCGCGGTCAACGCGAACGCCGGCTCACGTCGTAAGCGCCGCGTCGTAGAGAAGGACGTTTGTCGCCGACCAGTCGAGCCGGACGCCGCTCACCCGGCCTTTCCGGGCTGCGAAGATGTTCAGCGGATCCGAGAACGCCACCATGATCGACTCGCGCAGCGTCTTCATCTGGATCTGCGCGTACAGCTGCTTGCGCCTGATCGGATTGGTCGTCGCCGCCGCCTGATCGATCAGCATGTCCATCTCGGCGTTCTTGTACCGGTTGCGGTTCGTGCCGCCGTCGGCGTTCTTGGAATACAGGAGGATCCGCACGACATCGGGGTCGGGGTCCGTCTCCCACCAGAACTGCAGATGGTGCTGACCCTGCCGCACCGCGCCGAAATATCCGGCCGCGGAGAGGCCGTGCAGGTCGATCTTGACGCCGATCTGCGCGTACATGCTCTGGAGAAAGGTGGCCATCGCGGTGAAATCGGTGTTGTCCGCGCGATAGTAGAGCCCGAGGACGAGATCCGCGCCGGCCTTCTGGCGGACGCCGCCCGGGCCCATCTTCCACCCGGCCTCGTCGAGGAGCGCGCCGGCCTTCTTCGCGTCGTAGGTGTAGACGCCCCGAGTCGCCGGATCGAAGCCGAACGTGGCGGACGTGATGACACTGCTGGCCGGTTTGTAGACCCCCTGCCAGACCGCCTTGATCATCGCCGTCTTGTCGACCCCCCATTGGAGGGCCTGGCGCAGCCGGACGTCGTCGGTGGGCGTCCGCGTGACGTTGATCATCATCGTCCAGCCCGACCCGGCGAGTTCCCCTTGGAGCAGCTGGACCGTCCCGTCGTGCTGGAGGTTCCGGTAGTCCTGCGTCGGCACGTCCTGGATCACCTGGACCTCGCCCGATCGGAGGGCCGCCAGCCGTGTCGACGCCTCGGGGATGATCTTGAAGCTGATCGCGTCGAGATGCGACGGTCCCTGGTGGCCGAACATCGACGGGGCCCACCGATAGTCCGGGTTGCGCACCAGCCTCACGACGCTGTCGGTCGTGTAGGAGTCAAACCTGAATGGCCCGGTGCCCACCGGGTGCGTGCCGAAGTCCTTCCCGTACTTCTTGACCGCGGCCGGCGACACCGGCGCGAGGACCGACTGCGCCACCGAGCTCAGAAACGGCGCGTAGGGCTCCTTGAACTTGACGACGACCGTGTACGGATCGACGACGGTTGTGGCCGCATACGGGCCGATCATGGAGAACGCCGACTGCGACTTCAACGCGGGGTCCACGACGCGATCGAACGTGAACTTGACAGCGTCGGCGTCGAACGGCGTCCCGTCGTGGAACCGGACGCCCCGGCGCAGGTGGAACGTGTACTGGTCCGCGGCGGGGCTGACCTCCCACCGCTCGGCCAGCCCGGGGACAAAGACCCCGGCCTTGGTTTCCCAGATAAGCGGGTCGAAGATGTGGTACGCGATGCGGCCGACGTCGGTAAACGTCGTCACGTTCGGATCGAGCGTGTCGAACCGGTTGGTGAGGCCGTAGAACAGCTCACCCCCCGAGGCCGCCGCGGAGGCGCGCGCGGGTACCTTGCCGAGCCGGCCGAGCGCCGTCGCCGCCCCTGCGCCGAGCGCCGCCTGCAACAGCCGCCGCCGCGACAGGCGCGGGACAGACGTTCGCCTCCCGCCTTGCCGTTTCGGCACCTCGCTACGCGGGACTCCCATCATTCCCCCTCCCCTCCGGAACTGTCGGGATCTCGCCGAGATCGTTCTCTTGGAACTCCCGCTTGGCACGCTCCGCCGCCTCGGGCCTCGCCAGGAGATCGATCGCCGTCATCGCCTCGATCTTGGCCGCCGCGAGCGCCGCCTCGAATGCCCGGGGCGTGCGGCTCGCGGCCACGGCCTCCGGGGTATGGGCGGTGACCCCGCCCGGCCACGTGGCGGTGCTGAAGTGCGTCGCGGGCACGCGGTGCGAGACGTTGCCGAAATCGGACATGCCACCCATCGTGACGCGGGCGGCGAGATCGATGCCGAGGCGGCGGGCGTTGTCCACGGCCAGCGCCGTCACGGTCTCGTTCAGCTTCATGCCGCGCTCCAGGATGCCGTACTCGACGGCGAGCCGGGTGCGGGTGGCGAGCGCGGCGCCGCGGGCGCAGTCGACGACCATCTCGCGGAGCTCGACGAAGTCGCTTTCGCCCTCGAAGACCCGCACCACGAAGCGCGCGGACGCCGTCACCGGAAACGCCCGGCGCCCGCCGCCGTCGAGGATGCTTCCGGTGACGCTGACGTCCGGCCGGAAGTGCTGGCGGAGGAGGTTGACGTTCTGGAACAGCGCCAGCACCCCGTTCAGCGCGTCGATCGCGAGCTCGGGATGCGCCGCCGCGTGGGCGTGTCTGCCTGTAAACGTAAACACGAGCCCCTGTCCCGTGCGCATCCGTTCCAGCACGTTCGCCTCCGCGCCCGGGTGAAAGATCAGCGCGGCGTCGAGGCCGTCGAAGACGCCCGCGCGCAGCAGGAGCGTCTTTCCGGACGGACCTTCCTCGGCAGGCGTGCCATGGACCCGCACGGTGCCGGGAAGATCGTCGAGTACCGCGGCGAGGCCGAGCCCGGCGCCGACCCCGGAGATCGCGAGCAGATTGTGGCCGCAGCCGTGGCCGAGCTCGGGAAGCGCATCGTACTCGCTGAAGACGGCGACCGTCAGGCCTGGCCGGGGTCCGGAGCGCTTCGCGGTGAAGGCCGTGTCGAGGCCGCCTGCCGCGGACTCGACGTCGTATCCCGCGTCCGCGAGCAGCGCGCCGAGCCAACCGCAGGCCCGGTGCTCCTGAAAGGCGATCTCCGGATGTTCCCAGATCTGGAGGGAGACGCCGACCAGTGCCGGGGTCATCTCGTCGATCCGCGTGCAAGCGCGTTTCTTGAGATCGGCGATTCGCTCAGGGTCGAGCGGCATCGTGTCCCCGGCCGGTGCGGTCAAGAAACACGCTCCCCAAAACGCGTTTGCCAGGCGCTGATCCGGATGATACCTTCGAGATTGTCGACAGTCTACAGTCGAGATTTCCGGTTCTTCAGCACAGACAACCTGTATGCCTCCATTAGCGAGGTCGTCGATGACGGTTGAGACGCCGAAGCTTCGCAGGCCGAGCCGGCTCCGCCTGGTGGACGACGTGTGCAAGATCCTGGAGGACGCGGTCTTGTCGGGACAGGTGCATCCCGGTGAACGGCTGTTGGAGGCGTCGATCGCCGCGCAGCTTGAGGTGAGCCGAACCACCGTGCGCGAGGCGTTCCTCATGCTGGAGCGGCGGGGACTGGTGCTCAACCAGCCTCGCGGCGGGACGTTCGTCACGCGGCTGTCGCCCGGCGACGCCTTCGATCTCAAAGTGACCCGCGCGCTTCTCGAAGGCTTCGCGGCGCGGCTCGCGTGCCCGCGCATCGACGCCCGGCTGATCGCGGATCTCGAGGATCTGCTGCGAAAGATGGAGGCGTGCCGGCTGCCGGACGAGTTCCCCGCCGTGCTCCAGATCGACCTCGCGTTCCACGGCCGGCTGCTCGAGCGGGCGGGCTCGCGCCGCCTGTCCGATCTGTGGGCGGGTCTGAACGGGCAGATCGGCGCCTTGATGCTGCTCGCGGTCGAGCGGCGCCACGCCACGATCGGCGACCTGGTGGACCTCCACCGGCGGCTGCTCGAGGCCATCCGGTCGCGGAATCCCGACACGCTGCAGAACGCCGTGATCGAGCACTACGTCGGCGCGCCGCCCCCGGCGGACGCCGGCGCCGCGGCGGCCGCGCAGGTGATCGCGGCCCTCGCCGGAGCCCCGCGCGCGCCGGAGCCTCCGGAGAGCGGGCGATGAGAGACAGCGCGCTTCGGATCGGCGTTCTCGGTGCGGGCAACTGGGCCCGGGCCGCCCACATCCCGGGCTGGCAGCGCGATCCGCGGGCGGCGGTCGCCGTGCTCTGCGACGTGCGGCGGGAGCGCGCGGCGGAGGCCGCGGGTCACTTCAACATCCCGGAGGCCACCGACGATTGGCAGGCCGTCGTCACGCGGCCCGACCTCGACGTGATCGACATCGTCACCCCGTCGCACACGCACCTCGAGCTCGCGCTGGCGGCGCTCGAATCCGGGAAGCACGTCCTGTGCGAGAAGCCCGTGGCCTACGATTTCCGTGAGACGCGCCGCGCGGCCGCCCTGGCCCGGCAACGGGGGCTCCTGACAAAGCTGGGCTTTACCTTCCGCTACAGTCCCGGCGTGCAGTACGCCCGGTCGCTGATCGAGGAAGGGTTCGCCGGCACGCCGTTTATCTTCAACGGGTACGAGCAGAACTCGCAGTGGCTCGACCCGCAGGTGCCGCTGCGTCAGGTGGACCACACCGCCGAGCAATCCGTCCTCCAGACCTCCTCCCTCGAGGGATACGGCGCCCCGATCATCGACATCGGTCACGAGTGGGTCGGGGCCGACTACGCCCGGGTCGTGGGGACGATGCGAAATTTCGTCCCGGAGCGGATGGTGCGGGCGACCGGCCGGATGATGCGCATGAACATCGATGACGGCGACGTCTTCATCGGGGAGTACACGAACGGAGCGATCGGGTCGATCCAGACCGGGTTCGTCACGATCGGCAACTATCCGGGGATCGAGGCGCGCCTCTACGGCAGCCGGGGGGCCCTGATCTGCCGTCTCGTCGAGGAGTTCGGCGTCGCCGAAACGATCAAGGCGGCTACGCCCGACGCCGTCGAGTTCAAAGAACTGGAGATTCCCCAGCACTTCTACCCGCCGAACGGCCATCCCCGCGAGTCGTGGCGGTCGCTGTTCTACGCCAACCTGATCCGGGACTTCGTCGACGAGATCCACGCCGGGGGCGCGCGCAACCAGGGCAACTTCGAGGACGGTGCGTGGGTCCAGGAAGTGATCAACGCCGTCGAGCGCTCCTACCACGAGCGCCGATGGGTGTCACTTCCGCTCGACGGGTAGCCGCGGCGTGGCCGCCGCCGTCCGGGCCCCGGCGCTCGGTGCCTGGCTCGACGATTTCTTCGCCTCCTACTACCGCCGCCGTCCGGTGAACGCCACGTTCACCGGTGTGCACGCCTACGATCACCGTCTCCCGGATCTGTCCGAAGACGGCGCCGGCGACGCCGTCGCAGACGTGGAGACGCTGCTCGCACGGCTCCGGACGCTCCCCCCGGAGGCGCACACCGTGGTCGACGCGCTGGACCGGCGGCTGGCTGAGGGATACCTGCGCATCCGGCGTTGGGAGTTCGGCTCGCGGCACTTCCATCGCGGCAATCCGTGCGAGTACACCGGCGAGGCGGTCTTTGGAGTCGTCGGGCTGTTTCTGCGGCCGTTTGCCCCGCTCGAGGACCGGTTCCTGCGCGCCTTCGCACGCATGGCGGCCATTCCCGCGTTTCTTCGCCAGGGACGCGCGAACGTGCGCCGCGCCCCGGCGGCCTGGGTCGCGCGGGCGATCCGGGAGTGCGACGGGGCGCTCGCGTTCTTCGGAGACGGCATCGACCTGCTGCTGCGGGATCGCGCGGGCGGCGTGACCCCGCTCGAGCGCAGCCTGGTGGACGGCGCCCAGGCCGCGTTTGCGGAGTTTCGCGACTACCTGGCCGGCGACCTGGCCCCGCGGGCGACGGCGGACTACGCGTGCGGGGGAGAGGCCCTGGCGCTCGTGCTGCGCGAGGGACACTGTCTTGCGGAGAGTGCCGGGACGATCGCGGCCTACGCCCGGGACCGCATGGAGGCCTGCGAAGCGCAACTGCACGAGCAGGCGGCGTTCGGCGCGCGTACCTGGCGCGAGGCGCTGGCGCCACTGGCCGACCGGCACCCGCCGGCCGACGCGTACTACCCGCGGTTCGCCGAGGTCTGGGCCGCGGCCCGTGCCGCCGCGGACGCGCACGGGCTCGTGACGTGGCCGGACGCGCCGATTCGGTACGGGCCCCAGCCGGCGTGGGCGCGGGGGGCGGCGCCGTCGCTGTACTTCCTCGCCTACCGCTCGCCGGCGCCCTTCGACCGCCTGCCCGTGACCGACTATCTCGTCCCGCCGGTCGACGCCGCGATGGCGCCCGACGCCCAGGCGCGCCGGCTCCGCGAGACAAACGACAGCGTGATCAAACTCAACCACGTCATCCACCACGGCGGGCTCGGCCACCACGTCCAGAACTGGTACGCGGCCCGGGCGGCCTCGCGCATCGGACAGGTCGCGGCGGTGGACTGTGCGTCCCGGATCGCGATGGTCTGCGGCGGGACGATGGCGGAGGGCTGGGCGTGCTATGCGACCGACCTGATGGAGGAGATCGGGTTCCTCGATCCCCTCGAGCGATACGCGCAGGTCCACGCCCGGCTGCGCATGGCCGCGCGGGCGCTCGTCGACGTCCGCCTGCACGAGGGCGCGATCACGCTCGACGACGCGGCCGCGGTGTATCGGGACCGCGTCGGCATGACGCCGGCCGCCGCGCACGCGGAGGCGGTGAAGAACAGCATGTTTCCCGGCGCGGCCCTCATGTACCTCGCGGGGACGGATCGCCTCCACGCGCTGCGGCGGGCGCTGTCTGCCCGGGCGGGGTTCGACCTGCGCGCGTTCCACGACCGCGTCCTCGCCTTCGGATCGATCCCGGTCACGCTGATCGCCTCGGCGATGCAGACCGCAGGGGCCGGCGCGATGACGGAGGAGGCTCGGTAATGGACGCGGCGGCCGCTTCCACGGTGATCCGGTGCGGGACGCTCGTCGACGGCGCCGGGTTCAAGAATCGAATCGGCGAATAAACCGCGGATCGCACCGATGAATCCGGGCGGCTTCGGGGCCGCCGCGGTGCCGGCCGATGCGTTTCACCGGGGAGGGTGAGATGGACGAGTTTTCGGGAAGGGTCGTGGTCGTGTCCGGGGCGGCGCAGGGGATCGGCAGCGTGATCCTGCGCCGGTTCGTCGAGGCGGGCGCCCGCGGGGTGATCGCCGACATCGACGAGGAGCGCGCCGCAACACGGGTCCGGGACCTGGCCGGGCGGGGCGGCGACGTCCGCTTCATCCGCACCGACGTCCGCGACGGCGCCCAGGTGAACGCGATGGTGGATCGCGTCGCAGACGAATGCGGGCGGGTGGACATCCTCATCCACGGCGCCGGGGTGGGCGTGCACAAGGAGATCGTGGACCTCACCGACGACGAGTGGGATCTGCAGGTCGACGTGCAGCTGCGGGGCGCCTTCTTGTTGAGCCGGGCGGTGGGCCGCCGGTTGATCGCGCAGGGCGGGGGCGGCCGCATCATCTTGATCGGCTCGACCTCCGGGAACAACGCCCGCGTCACGGGCGGCCCTCATGCCGCGTCGAAGGCGGGCGAGATCCAGCTCGCGCACGTCATGGCGATGGAGATGGGACGCCACGGGGTCACGGTCAACGTCGTCTCCCCCGGCCTGACCGACATTGCCGGGCTCTCGCGGTCGACGCAGACCCCCGAGTATCAGCGCGCCTTCATCACCCAGGTGCCGCTCGGCCGGCTCGCGACGCCGGATGAGATCGCCGACGCGGTGCTGTTCTTCGCGTCCGACCGGGCGCGGTTCGTCACCGGACAGGTGCTCTGCGTCGACGGCGGCTACTCCGCGGGGAAACTGGCGGTGCGGGGGCCGAGCGTCGACGCCTTCTACGGACAGATCGGGGAGCGGTAGGCCCGCGGTCCGCCGTCGCGCTCCTGGTGTGACTTATCCGGGGCCCCCGAGGCGGAAGGTGCCGATGATCTGGGTGAACAGCGTGGTGTCCTCGCGAAGGCGAGCGCTGTCGTTGCGCGTGCTTCCGGTCACGACGAAGCCCGTCGGCCCATTCGTAAAGTACACCTGGAGCTGGTACAGCGTCACCCCGGTGTTGGTCTCCCACGTGAAGTAGCGGTAGTAGGCCGGCTGCCCGGCGACGGTGACTCCCGCCTCTTGCACGACCGTGTAGTTGTGAAACGTCACCTTGGCCAGGCGGTTGGCGGCCGTCGCATAGGCCTCGGGCGACATCGTCTGCGAGAGGGGCTCCACGACGACGTTGATGGTCGGCCGGTAGCCGGCCTGGGCCGGCCCGGCCGCGAGGAGGGCGATCATTCCCTCGGGCTTCGTGACGATCTGCCAGTCCGCCGGAAAGCTCATGCTGAAGCGCTTGTGGGAGTCGGTGACGGATTGCGGCAACGGTGCCTGCGCGCTCACCTGCGCCGCGGCCAGGCCCGCCGCCGCGCAGGCGAGCGCTGCGAGACCAGAGACACGGATCAGGTTCCGGCGCACGGCAGCCCCCCTCGAGAACGCACGACTACCGGGCTAATGAATGCCCCCGCGCGGGCCGCCTTAGACTTTTGGGATCATCCGCGCAGGTCGCCGGCGATGAGCTCCCGCGCCGGAAACACCCGTGGGATGACATTGTAACGGGCGGCGACGGCGATCAGGGGATCGATCAGGGCCGGATCAAGCGTCTCGCCATACCGTACGCGATGGTCGCCGAGGGCATCCAATCCTTTCGGCGTCAGGTGTGTATGCTTCATCAGAATTTGACCGGACTCGGTTTGATGCGCATTTGCCCACCGGCCGGCCTGCACGATGGCCTCCGCGAACCGGCGGGCGACGTCGCGATGTGTCTCGATCCAATCGGCCCGGGCGTACCATCCGGCGCCGATGAAGCGCGGTGCGATCGCGTCGGTCGGGCAACCGATGATCCGCTTCGTCCCATTCTTCTGGACCGGAACGTCGGTGAGCGACGTGCTGACGGCATCCACCTCTCCCTGCTCGAGCGCGTCGGCATGTCGCTCTCCCGGGAGATGCACGAGCCGGATCGTGTTCGAATCGCCGCCGTGTTGATCCACCCACGCCTTGGCCCCGACGCCGACAAGACTATTGGTGACCCTCACGCCGATCTTCTTGCCGTTGAGATCCTTCCCGGTATGATACGGTGAATCCGCCCGCACGATGATCGCCAGCGACCGCCTCCCCGCAGAAAACAACTGACCCGGAGCGATGAGCCGCAGCTGCGCGCCGCGCGTGAACGACGCGGCAAGCGCGAACAGATTCGAAAATCCGACGTCGATGTCGCCGGTCGCCGCGGCCGCCGCGATCGCAGGCCCGTCCGACATCGGCCGGATGTCCACGTCGATGCCGGCCCGCGAGAAGAACCGCTGATCCTTGGCATAGAAGACTTGGGCGCCATCGTCAATCGGGAGTGTTCCGGCGCGCACCGACATCACGGCCTCCTCATCGCATCCTAGGCCTGCGGCTTCACGTTGCCGGCGGCCGCGCCGTCGGGCGGCCTCCCGGGAGCCGGAAGCGCCTCCAGATAGGCGGTGAACACGGCGTTGCCGAGGGCGCCCGGCCGGCGGCGCCGCACGAGGTCGACCGCCTCGCGGCCGCTGATCCCGAGTATCTTCATCGCCACAAGCGCGTTCAGGAGGCCCGAGCGGCTCTTGCCACGGTGGCAGTGGACGAGCACCCTATGGCCGAGCGCGATCAGGCTGACCACGGCGTCGACCAGGACGTTCATGATCCCCATGTCGGGCAGGGCGGCGGTGTCCTCGATCGGCCAGAAGATGTACAGGATGGAGTTGGGCACGGTCGGCACGCCGGGGTCCAGGGTGCCGTAGAGATCGATCACCGCGTCGATGCTGCGCGCGTGAATCGACTGCCACTCCGCGGCCTCTTCGGGGGCGCCACTCTGAAAGAGCCGGCCGTCGAGAATCTCGAAGATCTCCACGGATCACCTCCGGTCGGCGGCGGCCGGTGCCGCGGCGGACGCCGCTTCCTCCGCCACCCCGCGGCACCGGCGCCACGTCGGATCGGGGGAGACGACCTTCGGCGCCGGGCGTCCGGCCGCGGGGGTCCGGATCCCCGCGGCGTTGATCACGGCACCGGCGAGCAGCAGGACCGCGCTCGCGAGCATGGTGAGGTGCAGCGCGTCGGTGGACGCCGCGCGTGCGGCGTCCCGGATCGCCCCCGGGACCGAGGGTCCGGGCATGTTGAACGGTGCGACCGTCTGGCGAAGCGCCTCGCCGGCGACGGCCGCACCCGGGACGCGGGCCGCCAGCGCGGAGTAGAAGTGGGCGGTCACGACGACGAAGAGGCCGGCGACAGCCAGCTGGGGGCCCACGTCCGAAATCGCCGTGTTGATCGCCGACGCCACGCCCGCGTGCTCCACGGGGACCGAGGCCATGAGCGTCGTGGTGAGCGGGGCGACCATCACCATGGCGCCGAGCCCGAACGCGACGACGCCGGGGAGCACGTCCGTGAGGTAGCCTACCGGCGGCGCGAAGGTGGACGCAACCGATAGCTGCAGCGTCCAGGCGGGGCTCCCCGCGGGGATCCGCGCCAACCAGAGGACGCCCACGGCCATGAGGCCCGGCCCCGCGGCCATGAACCAGCGCGCCCCGTAGCGCGCCCCAAGCGCGCCGAATCTCGCCGAGAACAGCGCCATGAACAGCGCGCCCGGCATCGTCGCAAAGCCGGCGCCCGCGGCCGAATACCCCAGTGTCCCCTGCAGGAACAGCGCGAGAAAGTAAAACGTCACAGACAGCGCGGCGTAGATCACCAGAGTGGAAATGTTCGTCACGGTAAAGTTGCGCGACCGGAAGAGCGCCGGAGGGACCAGCGGATTCCGCGCGCGCAGCATCCACACGGGGAGCAACACCGCGGCCGCGGCGCCGACGCCGAGGGCGGCGAACGCCGCCGGGCTCTGCCATGCCCGCTGCTCTCCCGAAATCGTGCCGATCACAAGCCCGCCCACGGCCAGGGCTGTCAGTACCGTACCGGGTACGTCGAAGCGTCCGGTCGCGTCCGTGTCCCGGCTTTCGCCCACGTACCGCGCGGTCAACCACAGTGCCGTGAGCACCAGGGGGACGTTGAGCAGGAACACGGCCCGCCACGATACGTCGTCCACCAGCAGGCCGCCGACAAACGGACCGAGGATGGCGAGCCCGGCCGACGCCCCGGACCAGATGCCAAAGGCGCGGCCCTGTTCCTCGCCGGAAAACGTCGCCGTGATGAGCGCGAGCGACCCGGGCACGAGCAGGGCTCCGGCCACTCCCTGCGCCACCCGGAACACCACCAGCCATTCCAGGCTCGGCGCCAGGCCGCTAAGGAGCGACGCGGCGCCGAATCCCACAAGCCCCAGACCAAATATCCGGCGCCGGCCGTAGAAGTCCGTCAGCCCGCCCGCGAGGATCAGGAACGCGCTTTCCGCGAGGAGGTAGCCGTTGTAGACGTAGGACTGCCCTTCCAGGACGCCGAGGAGATGCGCGGGCAGGTCATGTCCGATCCGTGGGAGTGCGACGGTCACGACGCTCGAGTCCAAGAAGACGATCGACGACCCGAGGATCGCCGCCCAGAGCGTCCCACGCTTGTTGGTCACGACCGGCGCCCGCACGCGCGCATCCACACCGACGATTCTACCTGACCGGCGCGGTGTTGCGCGGCGGCCGTCCGGCGGCCGCGCTTCTCACTCCGGCAGCTCGTTCAGGCGCCGTTGCAAGAATCGCCGCTCCGGCTCCTGGTGCGCGAGTTCGAGGGCCCGCTCGTAGGACGTGCGGGCGTCCGCCCATCGCCCGAGCCGCCGGCACAGGTCCGCACGCGCGGCGTGCGCGAGATGGTAGTCGCCGAGATCGCCGCGCGCCAGCAGCGCGTCGACGAGGGCCAGCCCCGCAGCGGGACCGTCGCGCAGCGCCACCGCCGCGGCGCGGTTCAGCTCGATGACGGGGGAGGGATGGATCTGCACCAGGGCATCATAGAAGCCGACGATTCGGGCCCAGTCGGTCGCCTCCGCGGCCGGTGCTTCGGCATGCGTCGCCGCGATCGCCGCCTGAAGCGTGTAGGGCCCAATCTGGGACGCCGACAAGGCGCGTGCCACGAGCGCGAGCCCTTCGGCGATGTGGTCCCGGTTCCAGAGCGTGCGATCCTGGTCGTCGAGGAGCCGGAGCTCGCCGTCCGGTGAGGTCCGGGCCGCGCGGCGCGATTCGTGGAGCAGCATGAGCGCGAGCAGTCCGGACACCTCGGGCTCCGGGAGCAGCTCCATGAGCAGCCGTCCCAGCCGGATCGCCTCGCCCGAGAGATCGGGCCGCACGAGCGACGGACCCGACGACGCCGCGTATCCCTCGGTGAACACCAGGTAGACGACGCGCAATACGCTGTCCAGCCGGCCGGGCAGATCGTCCGCGGACGGAATCCGGTAGGGAATGCGCGCGTCACGGATCTTCCGCTTCGCGCGGACGATCCGCTGGGCCACCGTGGGCGCGCCGGTGAGGAAGGCGCGCGCGACCTCCTCGGTCGTGAGTCCGCAGACCTCGCGCAGGGTGAGCGCCACCTGAGCCTCCGGCGGCAGCGCCGGATGGCAGCACGTGAAGATCAGCCGCAGCCGGTCGTCCTCGACCGCGTCGAGGCGGGCGGCGGCGCCGTCTTGGGCATCGGTGCCGAGTTGTTCGGTCACCCGGGCAAGCGAGGCGTCGAACCGGGCCCGCCGGCGCAGGGTGTCGATGGCCTTGAAGCGGCCGGCCGACACGAGCCAGGCTCGGGGGTTCGCGGGCACGCCGTCGCGCGGCCACTGCTCCACCGCCGCCGCGAAGGCGTCGTGCAGCGCCTCTTCGGCGAGATCGAAATCACCGAGCAGCCGGATCAGGGTGGCGAGGACGCGGCGCGACTCGGAGCGGTACACGTCCTCGACCGCCCGGCGCGCCGCCTCGGCGGTGTCTGCGTTCATCACAACGGCGTTCACCGGTCCTTCCGATCGACGTCCGGGATCGGCCGCACCTCGATACTACCCACTCTCGCCCCGGGCATCTTCGACGCCACCTGAATCGCCTCGTTCAGGTCGCGGGCATCGATCAGGACGAACCCCCGCAACTGCTCCGGCGCGCCGGCGGCGGGACCCTCGGTGGCGAACAGCCGGCCGTTTCTGACCCGCACGGTCGTCGCCGCCCGCGCGCGTTCGAGGACCTGCGCCGCGATCAGGTGCCCCCGGCGTCTGAGCTCCTCGTTGCAGGCGGCGGTTTCGCCCGTCAGGGCGTCCCACTCGGCCTCGGACATGGCGTCCAACTTCGCGTCTTCATTGTAGAGCAGGCATATATATTTCATAGCCCCCCTCACGCGTGGCGGATACGCCCATGAAGTAATCGGCTGAGCGGGCAAAAATCGACAACGGGGGGGCGCCGGGCAGGAGGAAACGTCACCCTACGACGTGGCGGTGATGAGGTCGCGGAGGTACCCGGTGGCGATCTGGGCCAATTCTCGCGCGGTGCCTTGATCGGAACCGCGTGCTCCCCGCCGGTGAAACGCATGATCGCCGCCGGGAACGACGTGCAGACGGGCCAGGGGGTGCAGTCGCGCGACCACCGCCTCGATCAGGTCGAGTCTCGCCAACGCGTCGTTCCCGCCCTGGAGGAAGACCATCGGGACGCGAACCTGAGCCAGATGGGCGTCGCGGAGACGATCCATCTTCCCCGGCGCGTGAAGCGGATAGCCGAAGAAGACCAGAGCCGCCGCCGGACAGTCTCGACCCTGGGCCGCCGCCAGCATCGACGCGATCCGTCCCCCCAGGGATTTTCCGCCGATCACGACCGGCAGTCCGCCTGCGCGGCGCAGCACTTCGGGCACGATGGCGTCCCACGTCGCCAGGAGCGCCGGGGGACGATCGGGCATCCGCCGGCGCGCGTCCATGTACGGGAAGTTGAAGCGCAGGACGGAGATGCCGCCGGCCGCGAACCCGTCGGCCAGCCCGGTCATGAACGGATGCTGCATGCCCGCGCCCGCCCCGTGCGCGATCGCGGCCACCGCGATGGGCCGGTCGGCCGGTGTCCACAGCGTGGATACCGGGATTCCCGCGGAGCCGAGCGTGAGGCGCTCGAACGCGTGCGTCCCGCCGGCGTCGGGCGTCATCATCGCCACTGTACCCGGACACCGTGCGGCGGACAAGCGCCCCGCCGCCTCCGCGAGGGCCGCCGCGTCGCATGCCGGCGTGTCGATTTCGACGGTACCGTTCGACTAGTCTAGTGAGAGAGAAACCTTAACCGGAGGGATGATGATGCGATTCATGCTGCTGATGATCCCCAAAGGGTACGAGAAGGCGGCGCCGGACGCGGCGCCGAGCGCGGAAGCGGTCGATGCGATGATGAAGTACAACGAATCGCTCCGCAAGGCGGGTGTGCTGCTCGCGCTCGACGGACTTCACCCGCAGTCGACGGGCGCCCGGGTCGTATTCGCCGGCGGGAAACACATGGTGACGGACGGACCGTTCATCGAGACCCGCGAGGCGCTCGGCGGGTACTGGATGATCGACGTGCCGTCAAAGGCCGAAGCCGTCGCGTGGGCGTCGCGGTGTCCCGGGGACGACTGCACGATTGAGGTCCGCCAGGTGTTCGAGCTCTCCGAGTTCCCCGACGACGTTCAGAAGGTGGCGGCCAAGTACCCCGAGATTGGGGAGCACGTCCGGCAGCGGAAGGAGCAGAAATGAAGTACATGCTGTTGGTGTACGGTGACGAGCAGGCCTCGGATGAGGCCGAGCGGGAGCAATGTTATCGGGACTCCGCGCAGCTCGCGAACGACATCAGGTCGACCGGGCGGTATCTCGTCGCCGCGCCGCTCCATCCCGTGGCAACGGCGACCAGCGTCCGGGTGCGCGACGGCCGGCGGCTCGTGACCGACGGCCCGTTCGCGGAGACGCGCGAGCAGCTCGGCGGCTACTTCATCGTTGACGTTCCGGACCTTGACGAGGCGATCGAGATCGCGGGCCGGCTGCCGGGCGCCCGCCTGGGGACCGTGGAAATCCGACCGATCATGGAGATCCCCGGCCTGCCGGCGCACTAGGGGCGGGGAGATGGACACCAGCGTCGCGTGGACGCGCTACCTGGTTCCGGTGGGCCGCGCGGCGTTTGCGGCGGTGTTCGTGTGGTTTGCGCCGCTCGACTTCACGCCGCAGGGCGTCGCGTGGGCGGCGCAGCAACACGTGCCCGTTCCGAACGTCCTGGTCCCGTTGGCCGGGCTGATCGGGATGGCGGGCGGGCTGAGCGTCGTGCTCGGCTATCGGGCCAAGCTCGGCGCGTGGCTCCTCGTGTTGTTCCTCGTGCCCGTGACGGGGTTCATGCACAACTTCTGGGCCATTCGGGATCCGATGGCGGCGCAGCTGCAGGAAGGGTTCTTCATGGCGAACCTCTCGCGAATCGGCGCCGCCTTGCTGATCGCCTACTTCGGCGCCGGGCCGCTCAGCATCGACGCCCGCGCCGCGCGTTGACCACCTCCGGGGCCGGGTGGCGCCGGCGCGGGGACTCCGGCCGGGGTTCCATTCCCGCCCCCCCCCGAATTTGATATGCTGGCCGCGGGTCTCGAACTCTTGCCTTCTATCAACTCGTCGACCCGTGCCGCCGGAGGTGACGGAGACGTCAATGGAGGGGAGTCGGCCCCCCCGCACCGCGCCGTCGGGGGACGCCGGTTCCGATAATCTGCTCGCGTTTCTCGCCGGTCTCGCGACGGAGCTGGCCGCCGTGCTGGAACTGCCGGCCCTGCTCGACCACATCATCGAGGCCATGCGGGTTTCGCTCGGGTTCGAGTCGTCCGCCGTCGCGCTGCTGGAGCGCCGCGGCGACGAGGAGGAATTGATCGTCAAGGCGGGCTCGGGTCTGCGCCACGGCCTGTCCGGCCTCACCTTCAAGCGGGGTGAAGGGCTGGTCTGGGAAGTGCTCGAGACACGGTCGGCGGTGCTGATTCCCGACCTGCACGCCGATCCCCGGATCAGGCGAAAGGATCCGGGGGTGCGCTCCGGGATCTACGCGCCGCTCGTGTCGCGCGGCCATCCGCTCGGCGTGCTGAGCGCCTACCGGCCGGACGTGGACGCCTTCGCGCTCCCGGACCTGCAGTTGCTCACCGTGGTGGCGCGCTACATCGCCGGCGCCGTCGAGCTCAGCCAGGTACATGAGGCGCTGCGGGTCGCGGCGGCGACGGACAGCCTGACCGGGCTCGCCAACCGGCGTGCCTGCATGGAGCGTCTCGGCCACGAAATCGCGCGCTGCGCACGGACGCAGCGCCCGCTGACCCTGGCGTTGGTCGATCTCGACGGGCTCAAGGCCATCAACGACACACACGGCCACGCCGCCGGCGACGCCCATCTGGTCGCGGCGGCCCGGGCGCTCCGCGGACCGCTGCGGTCGATCGACTTTCTCGCCCGGCACGGCGGCGATGAGTTTGTGCTGTTGTTCCCGGAAACCGGGGAGGCCGACGCCGAGATCGCGCTCAGACGGCTCGCGGACGTGTGCGTCGCCGGTCAACACGCGACGCCGATTCCGCTGGGGTTTTCGTGGGGCGCGGCGACGTGGCCGGTCGACGGCATGACGGCCGACGACCTGCTGCGGGCCGCCGACGCGCGTCTCTATCGGATGAAGCAAGACCACGGACGGCTGACCGACACACGCCCGGAACGGTCATAACCCTACCCGCGGCTCCCCGCGGTCGGGAAGCGCGATGCGCAGCAGCCGGGCCGCGTTGCCGGCGAAGATCGCCTCCATCTCCGCCTCGCCACAGCCGGCGGCCCAACAGGCGCGGAACTGGTCCTCGAGGTAGCGGACCGCGAATCCCCGAGGGAACCACGAGGAGTCCGTGCCGAACAGGATCCGCCCGGCGCCCACGGTCTCCCGAAACGTCCGGAACAGGCCTTCCAGGGTGAGCGGGTAGGGCATCCACCGCATCCATTCATTGGAGCCGGACGTGTCGACGTGGACGTTGCCGCATACCCACGCCAGGTGCAACAGCTCCCGCGGATAGCCGCAGCCGAAATGCGGCACGATGAACGGAATCCCCGGGAAGGCACGCGCCACATCTTGAAGAACGAGCGGGCTGATATTGGGGTGCGATACGATGCCCTGGTAGCGCAGGGGCCCGAAATGGATGAGCACGGGAATGCCGAGGCGCTCGGCCGCGTCCCACACCGGGTAGAGCCGCTCGTCGTCGAGGCGTCCGGACAGGAGCGGCGCGATGAGTTTGTAGCCGCGCAGACCGAGCGTCCGCACCGCCCGCTCGAGTTCCGCGGGGGCCTCCGGATGGAACGGATCGTGATGGGCGAAACCGACGAAGCGATCGGGGTGGCCCGCGACGACCTTCGCCAACCGCTCGTTGCCGCCGCCGGTCACGAACACGATCCGCACGAGTCCGTGGCGCGCGACCTCGCCGGCCCAGCGCCCGGCCATCTCTTCGTCCGTGCCCGGCGCCTCGGGGTCCGGAAACCCCCAGGCGCGCCGCCAGCCGCGCTGGTCGGCGCGCAGCCACGCGGACACCGCTTCCCACTTGCTTTCGCCGTGCCGCGCGACGTAGGCGTCCCGCGCCGGATCGCCTCCGCCGCGGACGGGGAAGTGGGCGTGGCAGTCGAGCACCGGGACCGGCAGCGTCATCGGCGGTGTGTTCGAGGCGGTGGGTCCGCTCACCCGCGCAGCCCTGTGAGCACGACGCCTTCGATGATATGCCGCTGCAGCAGCACGAACACGGCCAGCACCGGCAGGACGGCCAGGGCGGAAGCGGCCATGATGAGGTGCCAGTGCGAGCCGGCCTCGCCGCTGAACAGCGCGATGCCCACCGGAAGCGTCCGCATCGCCGGCGTCTGGATCACGATGAGCGGCCAGAGGAACGCGTTCCAGTTGCCGAGGAACGTGAAGATGCACAACGCCGCGAGCGCCGGACGGACCAGCGGGAGCGCGATGTGGGTGAACAGGCCGAATTCCGAGAGTCCATCCATCCGCGCCGCGTCCAGCAGTTCGTCGGGGATCCCACCCATGAACTGGCGCATCAGGAACACCCCGAACGCGCTCATCAGTCCGGGGAACATGATCCCCCAGTACGTGTCGATCCAGCCGAACCGGGCGCTCATCGTGTACCAGGGGATTACGAGCATCTCGGTCGGGATCATCAGCGTGCTCAGGATCACGGTGAAGACCACCGTCCGGCCGGGAAAGCGCAGCTTCGCGAGCGTGTACCCGACGAGCGAGTCGAAGAACGCCACGCTGGCCGTCGTTGCCGCGGCCACGGCCAGGCTGTTGCCGAACCACCGCGGGAATTGCGTCGCGAGCAGCACCTGCCGGACGTTGTCGAGCGTCGGTGCGTGCGGCCAGAAGTGCAGTTCGAAGATTTCGCGCGGGCCCTTGAGCGCCGTCGCGATCATCCACGCGAACGGAAACACGACGAGCACGCCGCCCGCCGCCAGCGCGAGATAAGCCCCCGCCCGCTCCGCGTGAGACCGGGCGGCCATCAGTATTCCACCGGCCGCGTGAGGACCGTGAGCTGCACGATGGAGATGGCCATGATGACTCCGAACAGCACGACGGTCGCGGCCGCGGCCTGTCCCATCTGAAACCGCTGGAAGCCGAGCGTGTACACGTAGAGCACGACGGTCTCGGTGCTCCCGAGCGGTCCGCCCGGGTCGTTGAACGTCATGTTCAGCACCTGTGTGAAGAGCTGCAGGTAGACGATGGTTCCGTACACCGCCGAAAAGACGAGCGTCGGGTTGAGGAGGGGCACGGTGATGCTCCGGAAGAGCCGCCAGCCGCCGGCCCCGTCGACGGCCGCGGCTTCGTAATAGGTGCGCGGGATCGCCTCGAGGCCGGCGAGGAAGAGCACGACCTGAAACCCGAGGTACTCCCAGACCACCATCGCCGCCACCGCGTAGAGCGCGAGGGACGGCGTGCGCAGCAGGTCCGGCACCGCGAGCCCCACGGCGTCGAGGAGATGTCCGAGCGGTCCGAACTGCGGAGAGTACATCCACTGCCACACCCACGCGGCCGCCACGACCGGCGTGACGAAGGGGACGAAGTACAGCGCCCGGAAGAAGGCGCGGAACCGCACGATCCGGCGGATCAGCAGCGCGGCCGCGAGCCCCAGCACGAGCTGCGCGGGGACCCCGACCGCCGCGTAGCGCACGGTGTTCCAGATCGCCTTCCCAAACAGCGGGTCGGCCCAGATCTCCCGGAAGTTGGCGTCGCCGACAAACGGCCGCTCGGTCGAGACGATGTTCCAGTGATGCAGGCTGATGTTGAGCGCGGTCGCGGCCGGCGCGATCCGGATCGCGAGAAAGAACACCATCGGCACGGCCAAGAACACGTACGCCCAGACCGCCCGGCGCGCGCCGAGGCCGAGGCGCCTGCCGCGGCGGCGGAGGGCGTGCCCCCCGCCGCGTCCGCGCGCGGCCGTCGCGGGCCCTACGGGTGTTTCGCCTGCTTCGCCCAGAACGCGTCCAGGATCTTTTGCTCTTTGCCCGCCGCCGCGTCCAACGCCGCCTTCGGATCCATGTGGTTGAGCACGACTTCGTTCACCGCGTCGACGAGGACGGTGCGCTGCGCGGTTTCGTCGACGAAGAACGTGGCGTGCGCGAAGGGCAGGCTGGCGATGAACGGGCCGTACACCGGATCCTGCGCCAGTTTCGGGTCGGCGGCGAGCGCCTTGGCGGCGGGGATCTCACCGACCTGCTGCAGCCAGGTCCGCTGGACTTCGGACGAGGTGATGAACTTGAGGAACGCCACCGCGGCCGCCCGGCGCGGGCCGATGGCCCTGCGCGTCAGGCCGTGCACCCAGAACGATCCGAAATTGCCGGGGGTGCCGCCGGCGGTCCGCCGCGGCAGCAGCGCCACACCCCAATTGAACTTCGCCCCCGACCGGACCGTGCCGATCGCAAACGACCCGTCGATGATCATGCCGGCCCGGCCGGCCAGGAACGCGTCGCGGTAGCCGTTGCTCCCCGGGAAGAAGTCGACCGCGCCCACCTTCTCCTTTGTGACGAGGTCCGTGTACCACCGCAGCGCCGCGGCCCCCGCCGCGGTGTTGTACGTCACCCGCCGGCCGTCCGCGCTGTACGGTGATGCGCCCCACTGGCGGAACAGCACCTCGCGCAGCAGGCTGTGATCCTGGCCGTTCGGCGCGATGCCGAATCCCTCGGTCGTGATGCGTCCGCGGGAATCGCGCTCGGTCAGGCGCTGCGCGTCGGCCGTGAACTCCTCCCACGTCGCCGGTGCCCGCGTGATCCCGGCGCGCTGGAACAGATCGCGGTTGTAAAATATCGCGAGCGTCCGGACCGCCGTGGGCAGCGCCCAGAACTTCCCGTCAAACTGGGCCGCCTTGACCATGGGCGCGAAGTCGCGCTCGATCTGGGCCGTAGGAAAGGCATCGGCCGGTAGCGGCTGGAGGTAGCCGCTGTCCACGTACAACGGCAGCCAGCCGTAGTACAAGTTCACGACGTCCGGACCCTGGCCGGCGGGGACCGCGCTCGCGACCTTTTGATTGTAGGAATCGTAGGGGAACGTCTGCTGCACGACGTGGATGCCGGGGTTCTGGCGCTCAAACTGCGGGATCAGGGCGTCCAAGGTCTTGACCTTGCTCTCGTAATAGTACTGCCAGTAGGTGATGGTGACGGCGGGCTGACTTTGCGCCGCGGCCGCCCCACCCAACGCGACCGCCACGACGAGCGCGAGCCAGGTTCTCGTTACGATCCTGTGCATGGCCGAAGCCTCCTCTGACCGCGGGTTCGGATCACTGCCGCCTAGTATCCTCGAGCGTGTCGGCGACGGCCTGTTCGCGCCGCGCCCTCGCCTCGGCGGCGCGTCCGCGCGCCGCCTGGGTCTCCGCCCGGCTGGCCGCGAGCGACGCGCGGGCCGAGCGCAGCATCGCGTCCATGGCACGGGGTCCCGGCCCGCCGTCGACGTCGCGCCGGGCC
>DASYZR010000062.1 GCA_035945995.1 bacterium | reverse complement strand
CCACTTGCTCGTCGCGAGCGCCGGCGCCCGCCGTTCCACCTCGCGGGCGAGGGCCAGAGCCGCCCGGCGAACCTCGTCGAACGTCCAGCGCGGCTTGAGGCGCGCCAGCACGTGCATCCCGCGCCCGCCGGACGTTTTCGGCCAGCCGGCGATCGCGAAGTCGTCGAGCGCGGCCCGGACGATGCGCGCGACCTCCCGCACCTGGGCCCACTCGATGCCCGGCCCCGGGTCGAGGTCGATGCGGAGCTCGTCGGGGTGGTCGAGATCCTCCGCGCGCACCGGGTGCGGGTGCAGCTCGAGACAGGCCAGGTTCGCCATCCAGGCGAGGACGGCGGGATCGCGGGGCACCACTTCTTCGGCGGTCCGGCCGGACGGGAAGTGCAGGGACACGACTTCGACCCAGGACGGCCGGGACTTCGGCGCGCGCTTCTGATAGAAGAAGTCGCCCTCGATGCCGTTCGGGTATCGCACCAGCATGTTGGGCCGTCCGCCCGCGGCGCGGAGCGCGCCGTCGGCCACCGCGAGGTAGTATCGAACCAGATCCAGTTTCGTGTGCCCGCGCTGCGGGAACAGGATCTTTCCCGGATTCGAGATCGCCACGCTGCGGTCGCCGGCGACGACCTCTTCTCGCTCGGTGGCGGCCATGGCCCGGCCCGCTGCCCCCCCGACGGATTCAGCCCGCGTCGCTGTGAGGCACGGTCACGTCATCGTGTCCGGCCGTTCAGCCGGCGTGCGGGGCAGGTGCCGGGCTGCGGGCGGGGGCGCCGGGAAGGTCATCTTTCTTGGGGCGGCGATTGGCCTGCAGCACACGTTTCCGCAGGCGCAGCGACGCCGGGGTGACTTCCACGAATTCATCGTCCGCGATGAATTCGATCGCCTGCTCCAGGTTGAGGGCCCGGAACGGGACCAGGCGGACGGCGATATCGGCCGTGGACGACCTGATGTTGGTCATCTTCTTTTCCCGCACCGCGTTGACATCGAGGTCGTTGTCGCGGGCGTGCTCGCCGACGATCATGCCTTCGTACACCTCGGTGCCGGGACCGACGAACAACTCGCCGCGCTCCTGCAGATTGTAGAGCGCATAGGCAGTCGTCGCGCCGCGGCGATCGGCAACCAGGGCGCCGGTCGGGCGGCGGGGGATCTCGCCCGTCCACTCGATGTAGCCGTCGAAGAGGGCGTTCATGACGATGGTGCCGCGGGTGTCGGTCAGCAGCTCGCTGCGGAGGCCGATCAGGCCGCGGCTCGGCAGCCGGAACTCCAGCCGCACGCGTCCGGAGCCGTGATTGCGCATGTTGACCATCAGCGCCTTGCGGGGACCCAGCTTCTCGACCACCACCCCGACAAATTTCTCCGGGATGTCGAGTGAGAGCCGCTCGACCGGTTCCATGAGGCGGCCGTCGCGGACCCGGGTGACGATTTCGGGCCTGCCGACCATCAGTTCATACCCTTCCCGGCGCATCGTCTCGATCAGGATGGCGAGCTGGAGCTCACCTCGGCCCATCACCGTAAACGTGTCGCCCGTGCCGCCGTCCTCGACCCGCATCGAGACGTTGGTGAGCAGTTCTCGCTCCAGGCGCTCGCGGAGGTTGCGCGACGTCACGTAGGTGCCTTCTCGTCCCGCAAACGGCGACGTGTTGAGGGAGAACTGCATGGCGATGGTCGGTTCGTCGATCGCGACCCGCGGCAGGGGCGCCGGCGTCTCGGCATCCGTGATCGTATCGCCGATCGCGATGCCTTCGACGCCCGCGACGGCGATGATGTCTCCGAGGTCGGTGGACTCGATCTCGACGCGCCGCAGACCGCTGAACGAAAACATCTTGGTGATGCGCGTCTTGGACAGCGTACCGTCGACCTTCGCGATGCCGACGTCCCCGCCGGTCCGGAGCGTGCCGTCAAACACACGCGCGATGGCAATCCGGCCGAGGTAGTCGCTGTAGTCGAGATTGGCGACCAGGACTTGAAGCGTGTTCGCGGCATCCCCCGCGGGCGCCGGCACGGTCGCGAGAATCGTGTCGAAGAGGGGTCGAAGATCCCCGCCCGTCTCTCCGACCGCGGCCGCCGCGGTGCCCGTTCTCGCATTGGTGTACAGCACCGGAAAATCGAGTTGGGCCTCGGTGGCGTCCAGGTCGATGAACAAGTCGTAGATTTCGTTCAAGACCTGCTGCGGCCGGGCGTCGGGCCGGTCCATTTTGTTGATCACGACGATCGGCGGCAGGCCGGCCTCCAGGGCCTTGCTCAGCACGTACCGGGTTTGCGGCAGCGGTCCCTCGCTCGCGTCGACGAGCAGCATGACGCCGTCCACCATTTTGAGGGCGCGCTCGACCTCGCCGCCGAAGTCGCTGTGCCCCGGCGTATCGACGATGTTGATCTTGGTCCCGTGGTAGAACACCGCGGTGTTCTTGGCGAGAATGGTGATGCCGCGTTCCCGTTCGAGCTCGTTCGAGTCGAGCACGCGGTCCACCAGGGCCTCATTGGCGCGAAACGTGCCGCTCTGTCTCAGCATCGCGTCGACGAGGGTGGTCTTCCCGTGGTCGACATGCGCGACGATGGCGATGTTGCGGATGGCCTGTGTCACGGTCCACTCCCTCGGGTGCCTTCAATCCTCTTAGGATGTCACGGCAAGGAGTTCAGGTCAAGGGAGGGTCCGGATCTCTGCGAGACACCGCGACCCGCCGCGAACGGCCGTCGGCGTCACAGGACTTGAGCCGGACAACGGCTAATTGCGGCCGACGAGACGCGGTTCGATTATCCTGACGCAGAGGGAGCGGATGATGCGACGGCGCCGGACCGGCGTGCGGACCATGCTGCTTGTCGGGGGCGCTCTCGTCATGTTGATCTCGCTCGGCCGCGGGGTCCCGGGCGCCGCGGCGCCGCCGGCGTCCACCGCCGGTCTCGCGGGGAGCTGGGCGGGGACATGGCAAAGCACCCGGTCCGCCGCGAAGGGGCGCTTTTCAGCGGCCTTGGCGACCAAACCGGTTTGGTGGGGGGGCGCCGAGGTGACCGGAAACGTGGAGCTTCGAGGCATCGCCTGTTATGGTGTCTTGCGGGTGTCGGGAAGCTACTATCGCGGGAATGAGTATGTCCTCAGCGCGGATGGGCCCGATGGGACCGTGCGATTGACGTTGGAGGTGAACGTCACCAACCGTCCGTCGAGAGTCCTATCGGGCAATTACGACGTTGTGTCGAACGGGACGGCGTGCGCCTCGGATTCGGGACGATTGACCGCAACGGCCAGGTGATCGTGCGGGAGATCGCGGCTCATGACGCCGTCCCGCGGAATCACACTCCTGCTCGGCGCGTTCCTGCCCTAAGGAATGCCGACGCCGCGAACGCGCCCCGCCATGGGCGAGGATCGATAACGCATGGCCGCGGAGGCGGTGCTCGCCGCGCCGGCGGAGCGCCGCGCACCATCGAATAAGTGGCTCGTCACGATCGCGGTCCTCCTCGGGGCCATGATGGGCGCCATCGACTCCAGCGTGGTGAACGTGGCGCTCGCACGGATCCAGGCGTCCTACGGGGTGACGACTCAGGAGGTGACGTGGGTCAGCACCTCCTATCTCATCGCGCTCGTCATCGTCATGCCGCTCACGGCGTGGCTCGGTTCGGTGCTCGGCCGCCGGCGGATGTTCCTGACGGCGATCGCGGCCTTCACCGGGGCGTCCATGCTGTGCGGTCTGTCGCGCACCCTCGGACAGCTCATCGCGTTCCGGGTGCTGCAGGGCGTCGGCGGCGGCGTCCTCGCGCCCAGCGCGCAGGCCATCATGCGGGAGACCTTCCCCCCCGAGGAGCAGGCACAGGCGCAGGGCATCTTCGGCATGATCCTGCTGCTCGGCCCCGCGATCGGCCCGACCCTCGGCGGCTGGCTCACCGACAACTACTCCTGGCCCTGGATCTTCTTCGTCAACCTGCCGATCGGCATCGCCGCGCTGTTGATGGGGGCGCAGTTCATCGTAGATCCGCCGTACATGACACGCCGGGGGCTGCGGCGGATCGACGGCGCCGGCATCGTGCTCATGGCGGTGGGACTCGCCGCGCTCCAGGTTCTGCTCGAAGAGGGCGAAACGGACGGCTGGTTCCAGAGCTCGTTCATCGCGGGCGTCGCGCTCCTCAGCATCCTGGCGCTCGCGGCCTTTATCGTCTGGGAGCTCCGGGCGGGCGAGCCCGCGGTCGATCTCCGCATCTTTCGAAACCTGTCGTTCGCGTCCGGCGCGTTCATCGGCGGCGTGATGGGCCTGGCGCTGTTCGGCGGGCTCATCCTGCTGCCGCTCTTCGTCCAGAACCTGTTGGGCTACGATGCCACCCAGGCGGGCCTCACCCTGATGCCCCGGTCCGCGGTGATGGTCCTCATGATGCCCGTGGCCGGCGCGTTGTACAATCGGCTCGGCGTGTACGTCATGCTTCCTTCCGGCCTGGCGCTGGCCGGGATCTCGGGTCTGATGATGGCGCGGTTTACGCTCGACAGCGGCCCGGTGCAGCTGCTGGTGCCCCTGCTGATCCAGGGCACCGGCTTCGCGCTTATGTTCGTGTCCCTGGCGACGACGACGCTCTCGACGATCCCGCGCCGCCAGATGCAAAGCGCCGCGGGAATGTTCACCCTCATGTTCCAGTTGGGGGGGAGCCTCGGGACCGCGCTCGTCATCACCGTGGTGGACCACAAGATCACGACCGCGAGCGCGAATCTGATGAAGTACGCGTCCGTATACAACCCGGCGTTCATGCAGTGGTGGAGGGCCTTCGAACTCTGGTTCATCGGCCGCGGCAGCGATCCCACGACGGCGCACAGGCAGGCGCTGGCCGCGCTGCAGCAGGCGATCGGCCGGCAGGCCGCCGTCGTCGCGTTCGATTACGCGTTCGGCGTCATCGCCGCGGTTTTCTTCGTCTGCCTGCCGCTCGTGCTGCTCCTGCGGCGGGGACGCGCACAGGCGGAGGAGCCGGCCGCGATCGGCTGACGCTGTTACGACATCTCCGCGGCGGGTGTGAGGGCGTCGGCATAGCCGAGGTCCTCGATCCAGGCCCGGGTGGATCCCAGGATCACTTTGGGGATCGCGGCGAGGTCCCCGATCGCGCGGCCGCCGGTCAAGAACACGGCGACCCGCAGCTCTTCCAGAAACTGGGTGATCCAGGCGTCGATCGCCGCGTCTCCTTCGAGGGCGGCGAGCAGCAGCGGGCGGCCGACGCCCACGAGCGTCGCGCCGAGGGCGATCGCCTTGGCCGCGTCCAGTCCGGTCCGCACCCCGCCGGTGGCGATGATGGGCAGGCCGGCGGCCCGGGCGGCGGCGACGGACACCGCGGTGGGGATGCCCCACTCGTGATACACGGTCCCAAGCTTCACCCGGCGCGCGTCGCGCCGGGCTTTGGCCCGCGCAGTTTCTATCGCCGCGAAGTTCGTGCCGCCGGCGCCGCCGACGTCGAGCGCCCGGAAGCCGAGATCGCGCAACTCATACGCGAGGCCGCGGGAGAGCCCGGCGCCGGTCTCCTTTGCGATGACCGGGACGTCGAGGCCGCCGATGGCGCGCACGACCGCGTCCCGGATGCCCGACACGCGGCGGTCGCCCTCGGGCTGCACGATCTCTTCGAGCAGATTGAGGTGGATCGCCAACGCGTCGGCGCGGATCATCGAGACGGCGTCGGCGAGCTGCCGCGGGCTCAGCGGCGGACCGCTGTCCTGGGGCACCAGTTGGGCGGCGCCGACGTTGGCGATCAGCAGGGCGGTCGGCGCGGCATCCCGGGCCACGGTGTAGGTGGAAGCGAGCGTGGGGTTGCGCAGGGCGGCGCGCTGGCTGCCCACGCCCATTGCGAGACCGAACCGCTCCGCCGCCGCCGCGAGCCGCCGGTTGACGTCCCGCGCCGCGGCGTGCCCGCCGGTCATGGCCGCGATCGCCAGCGGTCCCCGCAGCCGGCGGCCGAGAAAGTCGCGGCTGAGATCGATCGCCGCGACGTCCGCGCGCGGCAGGCCGTGGTGGACCAGCCGGATGTCCGCCCATCCGGGCCCCGCCGCGCCGCTCATCTCCCCGGCCGCGGCGAGGCGGAGGTGCTCCGCTTTGCGCTGCTCGACGGGGTCGGCCGCGCGGCGCCGCCCGTGCCGGGCCTCGGGCGGCCGCCGGCCTGTCACGGACGCGCTAGCCTCGGCCGGAGGTCCCGGCGTCGGACTCCGCGGGCTCGAGCCCGCGCCACCGCCGGATGAGGTCCAGGTGGATGCCGAACTGATCCAGGATCTTGACGACCGTGTGATCGATCAATTCATCGATCGTCGCCGGACGGTGGTAGAAGCCGGGCACCGGGGGCAGGATCGTAGCGCCGGCCTCGGTCGCCGCCAGCATGAGCTTCAGGTGGCCGGCGTGGAGGGGCGTCTCGCGGACGGCGAGGACCAGGCGACGGCGCTCTTTGAGGCAGACGTCCGCGGCGCGCACGGTCAGCGTATCGGCGAAGCTGTTCGCGATCGCGGACAGCGTTTTGATCGAGCACGGCACCACCGCCATCCCGGCGGTGACGAAGGTGCCGCTCGCGAGGGCGCTTCCCACGTTGCGCTCATCGTGCACATAGTGTGCGAGGGCGGCGACGTCGGCGGGGTCGCGTTGCATCTCGTACTCGATCGTCTTGCGCGCGCCCGCCGTGAGAATGAGATGGGTCTCCACGTCGGTCTGCGTCCGCAGCACCTCGAGCAGGCGGACGCCGTAGTGGGGGCCCGTCGAGCCCGAGAGGGCGACGATCAAACGGCGCGGGTCCGGCATGCGCATCTCCGCCGCGCACTTCGGGGCGCGGGTTTTTCATTCCTGTGGAGGCGCGCCCGGGCCGGCGTGCCGCGGCAGGGGCCCTCCGCCGCGGACACGAAGAGGCTCCTCACTTCACGCGTGTGGCCGCGGATCGAGGTGGACAAGGTGAGCGAGAACGAGGGGCGTGTCTTTCTGCGCGGGATCACATCCGAACACTACGGGCTGTCGGAGTTTCGGCGCCGGCAGAGGACTGCACCGCGGGTCCGGCGCAACGGGACGGTCGTCGACGACGCGACCGTCGGCCATTCGGGCGACTCCGACCAGTCGCGCACGACGTGGGTCCTGGGGCCGGGCGACGATCCCTTCCTGACCCAGACGATCCAGGCGCACTTCGTTGAGTTGAAGCCCGGCGGCTCCAACCACGGGCACGGCCACCAGAACGAGGCCCCCTTCTATATCCTGGAGGGCAAGGGGTACGAGATCCATGACGGCCAGCGGTACGACTGGGAGAAGGACGACTTGGTCGTCGTCCACAACGACTCGGTGCACCGCCACTTCAACGCCGATCCCGACCGGCGCGCGCTGGCGCTGGTCCTGAAGGCTAAGGCCACGTGGATGTTTCTCGGGCTCATTCAGCAGGGCCGGAGCGGTCCCGTCGCGGACGGCGACCGGTACGGCCCGCCCGAGGACTGGTCGCGACTGTGGACGCCCGGGGCAGCGGCGCGCAAGAAGGTCGTCAAGCCCGCGGACACCCGCTGGGAAACCACCCGCGACGGCCGGATCCGCGTGATCACGTCGCCCGAGCGGACCGACGTCCGGGTATTCAGCGTCGATCTTTATCAACAGGAGATCCCCGGCGGCGGCCGGTCGGCGAAGCACTGGCACATGGCCGACGAGGTCTTGTACGTGATCTCCGGCCGCGGGCACAGCCTGCACTGGGATGTCGAGGCGGAGATCGGCGAGCGCTACATGGCGCGGGTGGCCAAGGAACCGAGCCGCTGGGAGTTCGAGACGGGCGACCTGGTCTACGTCCCGCACAACACGGTGCATCAGCACTTCAACGCCGATCCCGCCTCCCCGCTCGTCGTGCTCTCGGCCCAGAACCGGCTCTTCAAGTTGCTCGGCTACGATTCGGTACTGTACCTCGAGGACGCGCCCGAGTACGCCGGCCGGGCCCCGGCGGCGGGGCCCCTGGTCAGGGGCAGGCAGGCGCGCGCGTAGCGGGCGACCGCGGGGCCGATCGGAGGCATCGAGGGACCTGGACGCGGCGGAGGTAGCGGCCCGCGCGGCGGCCGCGCCGGAGCGCGAGAGCCACGGCAAGGATCTCGCGCTTCTCAGCGCCGCCCACGCCGTGACGCATATTCCGCCCACGCTCTATCCGCTGGTGTTGCCGTATGCCATGCAGGCGCTCGGCTTCGGGTACGCCCAGATCGGCGTCTTTGTGGGTGCGATCGGCATCGTCGGCGGCCTGCTCCAGGGGATCCAGGCCTGGCTCGCCCGCCACGTCAGGCGCACGACGCTGTGCGGGAGCGGCAACGTCTTGCTCGGGCTCTCGCTCGGCCTCTCGGGTCTGGCCGGCAGTTTCACCGCGCTCCTCGGCTGCCGGCTGATCGGCGCCGTCGCGGCCAGTCCCCAGCATCCTCTCGGGGCTTCGCTCATCACCGACTGGTACCAACGCGGACGGCGCGGCTCGGCGTTCGCCGTGCATTTCTCCGGCGGCAACGTCGGCACGGTCCTGACGCCGATCGTGGCCGGGTTTCTGCTGCCGCGGATCGGCTGGCGCGACACCCTGATGCTATTCGGGATTCCGGGGCTGGTGGTCGGGTCGCTCTTCTGGATCCTGGCCCGGGAGCAGCGGGCGCCGGACACGGCGTTCACGGCGGGGGAGCGGGCGGCGCGGAGATCGGGCGCGGCTCCGGCCGTTCTGCGCGATCCGAACATCCTGGTGTTGTTCGCGAGCCGGGCGTTGACGTCCGGTGGGCGCGGCCTCGGCGTCCTCCTCACCTACGTGCCGCTGTACCTGTTCGCCGCGGTGCATCTGCCGGCATCGACCGTGGGCACCTACGTCGCCGTGCTGGCCGCGGGAGCCGTGGTCTCCCCGGTCGTCGCCGGCCGGCTCGCCGACCTGGTGGGACGCCGCAAGCCGGTGATGCTCGTGTCCCTGTGGGTGTCCGCCGCGGCGACCTCGTGGCTGGTCGCGAGTGGGGCCAACCGGTTCGGTATTCTCGCGGCGCTCGTCGTGCTGAGCCTCGCCGTCTACAACGAAAGCTCGTTGAGCCAGACGCTGCTCGCGGATCTGGTCCCGGATCAGGGGCGGGACGGCGCCTTCAGCCTGTTCTTTGTCGTGTCGTTCACGGCGTCCGCGCTGTGGGCGCTGGCCATCGGCCTCGTGATCGCGCGCTGGGGCTTCCCCTCGGGCTTCGCCGTCATGGTCGGCTCCTACCTCGCCGCCAGCGTCGTGCTCGCGTTCGTGCGTGAAGCGCACCGTGCGGATCCGCACCCGGCCGCCGGCGCGGTCTCCTGATGAAGTGCGACGTTGTCGTCGTAGGGAGCGGTGCCGCCGGCACGGCCGCCGCGCTGAGCGCCGCGGAGACCGCCCGCGCTTCCGGCGGGCCCATCGACGTCGTGATCGTGGACAAAGCCCCGGAAGAAGCCTGGGGCGGCAACTCCCGATGGACCGAAGCCAACATGCGCCTGCAGGACGAAGACAGCCTGGCCCCGGGGTTCGAAGCGGATCTGTTTGAGTTCTCGCGCGGCAAGTCTGATCCGCACATCCGGACCTTTGTGGACCACATCGGGGAAACGATCCGCTGGGTTCGCGCGCGGGGCGTAGAGTTCGAGCGCCGGCCCCTCGGGTTCGGCATGGCGCACGCGCTGCCGCGCATCGGGCCCAATGGCGGCGGCCTGGCCCTCATCATGGCCCTCCGGAGCCGCGCCGAGACGCTCGGCGCGAAGATCCTCTTCGGGACCGGGGCCTGGAAGCTGGCGTTGGACGGCGAGGGCAACCTGGACGGGATCTGGGTGCGGGAGTCCGGCGGCCGGTCGCGCAAGATCTCGGCGCGCGCCGTGATCCTGTGCTGCGGCGGCTTCGAGGGCAATTACGAGATGTTGGGCCACTACGTCGGCGGGGAGGCCGTGAGCCTTCGGTGGGACGTGCCGGCCACCCCGTGGAACACGGGCGACGGCATCGTGATGGCCCTCGAGGTCCGCGCGAAAACCGCGGGGCAGTTCGACGGGTACCATGGGAGCATCGCCGATGCCCGGCCGGAAGCCCGCCGCCGGCGCGCGCGGCCCATCGTCAACTGCTGGCCCTACGGGATCCTGGTCAACCAGTCGGGCCGGCGGTTCGTCGACGAGGGGATGGCCGTCGTCACCGATGCCTTTGAGGCCGTGTCCTGGGCGATCCGCCGGCAGCCGTACAATTCCGCCTTCGCGATCCTCGATCAAAAATTCTTCGCGATCCCGAACCATCCGCGGACGCTCTTGACGCCGCTGCCGCCGATTCGCGCCGGCACGATCGAGGAGCTGGCGGGGCGGATCGAGGTGCCCGGCGATGCCCTGCGGGCGACGCTCGATGACTACAACCGGGCCGTGCAGCCCGGCGCCTTCGACCCCGAGCGCGAGGACGGCAAACGGACCGTGGGTCTCGAGCCGCCCAAGTCGAACTGGGCGCTGTCCCTCGACACGCCTCCCTTCGTGTGCTACCCGGTGGAGGGCACGGTGCAGTTCACGTGGGGCGGGCTCGCGACCGATACGCGGGCCCGCGTGCTTGCGACGGGCGACGTGCCGATCCCCGGACTGTATGCCGCCGGAGAGATCGTGGGATTCTATTACTACAAGTACGTGGGGGGGACGTCCGTCCTGCGGGCCCTCACGTTCGGCAAGATCGCCGGGCAGGACGCCGCCCGGTATGTGCGAGAACAAGGGCCGGATGTGAGGCCGTCATGAGCGCATCTTCACGGGTCGGAAGAGGGTTCGGGAGCCTGTGCCGGCGGCTCGCTGGGATCGCCGCGGTGTGCGTTACCGTGGGTGTTGCGGTGGTGGCGGCGTCGACGCCCCCGGCGGTGGCCCTGCGACTTGCGGTCGTCGGAGGGAGCCCGAGCTTCACCGCGGTGTGGTTGGGCGCGGACTCCGGAATCTTTGAGAAGTACGGCGTGCGGGTCGATCTCCGAACGATGAACGGCTCGGTGGCGCTGGAGGCGTTGCTGGCGGGGGACATCGAGATCGCGGCCGACGGGCAGACGATGGTGCAGGCGGATCCGACAGGGGCCCGCCTGGCCTTCGTGGGAGCCCTGCAGAACGAGTTTGCGGGCTTCGTCGTTTACGCTCGGCCCCAGATTCGTTCCTTCGCCGAGCTCCGGGGGCAGAGCGTCGCGGGAACGACGCCCGCCGCGACCGCCACCTTCGCCATGCGAGATGCCCTCCGAAAGGCGGGCCTGGATCCGGCGGCCGACGTGAACTGGGTGTACCTCGGGACGCCGGCCAGCCAGCTCGCGGCGCTGGAGCAGGGCCTGATCGCGGCCGCCGTCCTCCCCTGGCCTTACAACTTCACCGCGGACCGGGAAGGCCTCCGCGCGCTCGCGGACTTGAAGGCGTGGCACCTACCCGCGGCGGCGACGACCCTGGCCGTGCGACGCGAGTGGGCCGCGCAGAACCGCTCAAGCCTCATCGCCTTCCTCAAGGGGCTCATCGAGGCGACGGCGGTCGCCAAGTCGGACCGGGGCGCCGCGGAGGAGGCCATCGCCAAGCACCTCAAGCTATCCGATCGGACGGTGGTCCGGGCATCCTACGCGCGGTTTGCCGATGTCTGGCCCAACCCCCCGTACATCACGCCCGCGGCGGTCGCCGAGGCGATTCGGGATGTCCCGAGCCCGGACGCGAAACGCCACGCGCCGGTCGAGTTTATCGACAACTCGTTCCTCGACGAGATCATCAAGAGCGGCTTTGCGCAGCCGTTCATCAAGAAGTGAGCGGCCGGCGGGACCAACGCGGAAGAGGGTCGGGATGGCCACGCTAAAATTCGGCGTCTGGGTTCCCACCTATGCCTGGGCCGACGCCGGTCCGGAGCATCTCCGGCGCCTCACGTCGAGCATCAGGAAATGCGAGGAATACGGCTTTGATATTTGGGTGATCGATCACCTCCTGACCGCGCCCGGCCTCTACGGCACGGCGTGGCTGGAGCCCCTCAGCGCCCTCGCCTTTGCCGCGGCCCTGACCAGGCGGGTGCGGCTGGCGACCGGGATCCTGGTCCTGCCGGTGCGCCACCCCGTGCTGCTCGCGAAGGAGATCTCGACGCTGTGCCACCTGAGCGGCGGGCGCTTCGTCTTCGGCGTCGGCCCGGGCTGGTACGCGCAGGAGTTCGCGGCGACCGGCTCGCGCATCGAGGAGCGGGGCCGCCGGACCGACGAGATCCTGGACGCGGTCACCCTCCTGCTCAGCCGTCCGCACGTGTCGTACCACGGGCGCCACTACCGGTTCGACGACGTGACGATCGACCCGCGTCCCGCCCGGCTGCCGGAGATCTGGGTCTCCGGCGGCTCGCGGGTTCCCGACCCGGGCGAGCACGACGTCCCGTTCATCTCCAACGCCGTCCTCAACCGGATCGTCAAGAGCGGGCACTGGCTCTCCCGCTGCTCCGGCACGCAGGAGTGGGTCAAACGCGACTGGGACCAGATCCAGGCGCACGCCCAGACAATGGGCAGGGACCCCGCGTCGGTCACGTTCGGGCACTGCAACTTCGTCCATCTCGTCGAAAAGGGCGGCCAGGCCGGGGCGCTGGAAGCGTCGCGCGGGCCGTTTATCCGCGTCATGGGCACCCACCGGTCGTACGAGCACCTGCAAGAATGCTACATGATCGGCGGCATTGACCGGATCAACGCGCGGATCGCCGACCTCGCGGACGCGGGCCTCACGTACCTCGTCCTCGGCCCGGTGACCGACGACCCGGGACAGATCGACCTCCTGGCCACGCACGTGGCGGCCAACTTTGTCTAGCCCGCCGGTGCGCGCGCTTCGCGCCGTCCGCCGCCGCCGTTGTCCGCGGGGATGAGCGGCCGGCACGTCGGCGCCATCGTCCGCCGGCGTGAGGACCCGCGTCTGCTCACCGGTCGCGGCCGGTACGTCGACGACATTCCCGTCGATCGATGTGCGCACGCGGTGATCGTCCGCAGCACCCACGCCCACGCCCGCCTCGCGGGCGTAGACTTAGACGGGGCCCGCGGTCATCCGTCGATCATCGCCTGCTTCGCGTTCGCCGACCTCGCAGACGTGCTCGGCCCGCTGCCGTCGGCCGGCCTGCCGCCTCCCGCGCTCGAGGCGCGCGTTGGGTTCCGGCTGCGGATGGCGCCGCAGCTGCCGCTCGCCGCCGGCCGGGTGCGCTACGTCGGCGAACCGGTGGCGGTGGTGGTGGCGGAGAGCCGCGCGGCCGCGGAAGACGCCCGCGGGCTCGTCGGCGTGGACTATGACCCGCTTCCCGTCGTGGCGGATGCCGAGCGGGGCGTCGAGGCCGGGGCGCCGCTCGTCCACCCGGAGTGGGGCGACAACGTCGCGGTCGGCTTCACCGTGCGCATCGGCGATCCCGACCGGGCGTTCGCCGGCGCGCCGGTCCGGATGCGGGCGACGTTTCGGATCCCGCGATCCGCGGGGATTCCGCTCGAGCCGCGCGGGATTCTGGCGGTGCCCGGTCCGCGGGAGGGGGACGTCACCGTCTGGGCCTCCACCCAGGTGCCGCATCTGCTCCAGCGGGCGCTCGCCGAGCGCCTCGGCGTGGCCGCGCACCAGGTGCGGGTCGTCGCGCCCGACGTGGGCGGAGGGTTCGGCACCAAGTGCTCGGTGTATCCCGAGGACGTCTTGATCCCGACCCTCGCGGTGCGGCTCCGCCGTCCGGTGAAATGGATCGAGGCGCGCCGCGAGCACTTTCAGAGCGCCACGCATTCGCGGGAGCAGGTGCACGAGGCCGAGATCGCCGCATCGGCGGACGGCGCCGTGCTGGGGTTTCGCGATCGCCTCCTGCTCGATCAGGGGGCGTACAATCCCTGGGGGATCGTGCAGCCGTACAATACGGTGGCGCATCTGCTCGGTCCGTATCGCGTGCGGCACGCGGCCTTTGAGGCGCGGTCCGTCGTGACCAACAAGACGCCGCACGCACCCTATCGCGGCGCCGGCCGTCCCGAGGCGGTGTTTGTGATGGAGCGGATGCTGGACCTTCTCGCCGGGCGCCTCGGCATCGATCCCGCGGACCTGCGCCGCCGCAACACCGTCCGGGGCGACGAGATGCCGTACGACACGGGCCTGCTCTACCGCGACGGGCACCCGTGCGTCTATGACAGCGGCGACTTCTCCGACGCGCTCGAGCGGGCGCTCGTGGCGGTCGGGTACGACGCGTTTCGCCGCGACCAGCCGGGCCTGCGGTCACGGGGCACGTACCGCGGGGTCGGTCTTGCCGCCTACGTGGAGGGGACGGGGATCGGGCCCTACGAGAGCGCGGCGGTGCGCGTGGACGCGACGGGCAAGGTCCTCGTAGCCACCGGCGCGTGCTCGCAGGGCCAGGGACACGAAACCACCTTCGCCCAGATCGCCGCCGACGCCCTCGGCGTTGACGTCGACGACATTACGGTGGCCGGCGGCGATACGCGCGAGGTGGCCGCCGGCATCGGGACCTTCGCCAGCCGCAGCCTGGTCGTGGCGGGCAACGCCGTGGCCGGCGCGGCCCAGGACGTGCGGCAGAAGCTCCTGCGGGCCGGCGCCGTGCTGCTGGAGGCGGCAGAAGGCGATCTCGACGTGGCGGACGGGCGGGTGTTCGTGCGGGGCCAGGCCGGGCGCGGACTGCCGCTTGCCGATATCGTGCGGTCCAGCCTGCCGACGCTCCAAGGCCCGCGCGTGGCTGATCCCGTCTTCGAGGCGTCACGAGTCCACACCGTGCCCACGGTGACTTTTGCCAGCGCGGTGCACATCGCGCTCGTCGAGGTGGATCCGGAAACAGGCCTGGTCACGATCGCACGGTATGTCGTCGCCCACGACTGCGGCCGCGTGGTCCACCCGCTCATCGTCGAAGGCCAGATCCACGGCGGGGTCGCCCAGGGCATCGGAGGCGGGTTGGGGGAGGCGCTCGTGTACGATGCCGCCGGACAACTCCTCTCCGGCTCGCTCGCGGACTACGCGCTCCCCAAGGCGCGTGACCTGCCGCGCATCGAGGCGATTCACCTCGAGCATCCGTCGCCGAGGAACCCGCTCGGCGTGAAGGGCGTCGGCGAGGGCGGCGCGATCGCCCCGCCCGCCGCGCTGGCCAACGCGATCGAGGACGCCCTCGCGCCGCTCGGCGTGCGGATTACGGAGGGGCCGGCGACACCCGAGCGGATCGTCGCGCTCATCCGAGCCGCCGCCGGATGACCTCCGCGGCCGCGCGGCGCTCCGGTGCGGCGTCTCGCCGGCGAAGAACCCCGCGGGCCCCCCCGGCCCGCCGCGATCCGCGGCTACGACAGGATCGCGCGCCCCCATTTCTTCAACGCCTCGTCGCGGCGCTCCGGGCTCGACTCGGCGACCAGCGGGAACTCGTCGCGCCATTCGAACGGCCGCGTGGCGTCGATGAGTGCGCGCGAGTTGAAGCCCTTCTGGCCCGGCCGGATCGCGGGATCGAGCGGGCCGCTCCAGCAGCGCCGCAGGATGTCGATGTCCCGCTCCGGGTCGCAGCGCGTGCAGACGGCCCACATGACTTCCTCGAGGTTCATCACGTCGATGTCGTCGTCTACGACCACGGTGAAGCGGCCCAGATAGGCGCCGGCGTGGCACTGGGTCGCCACGGCCACGGCCTGCTTCGCGTGCCCGGGATAGCGCTGCTTGATCGCCACGACGTTGAACAGGCGTGACCCGCCGACCTCGTGGCACCAGACGCCCGTCACGTCGGGCACGCCGGCCTGGCGGAGTTCCTCGTCGATCGCCGCCGCGCGGAGAAAGGCACGGTAGTACGCCAGCTCCGACGGCGGTTTGACCGGCGGTGAGCCGAGCAGGATCGGGTCGTTGCGATGGTAGAGGGCCTGGACTTCGACCACCGGTTCTTCCCGCTGCTTGCTGGCGTAGTAGCCGGTCCACTCGCCGAACGGGCCCTCCGGCAGCCGCCGGTCGGGTTCGACGAAGCCTTCGATGACGATCTCCGCGTCGGCGGGGATGGGGAGCCCGGTCACGGGGCCCTCGATGACCTCCACCGGCCGTCCTTTGATGCCGCCCACCCAGTCGTATTCGGACAGGCCCCAGGGGAGCTCGATGCCCCCCGCCATGAAGATCGCCGGGTCGTGGCCGAACGACATCGCGATCGGCATCCGGCCGCCGCGCGCGAACCACTTCTCCCGCTGGATCCGGCCCTGCTTGCCCGGCGAGATGTAGAACCCGACGTGGTTGCGATCGTGGATCATCACCCGGTAGCAGCCGAGGTTCACCCAGCCTTCGTCGGGGTCGCGCGTGATGTCCACGCTGCCGGTGCCGATGTACCGGCCGCCGTCGTGTTCGTGCCACTTGGGCGTGGGGAACGCGAGGAGGTCGACGTCGTCGCCGCGGCGGACGTTCTCCATGACGGGGCCGTCACGCACGACCCGCGGTGCCAGGGGGCGCAGCGCGCGGTTCTTCTCCTGCCAGAGCCGGAGCAACTCGCGCACGTCGCGGTCGGCCGGCAGGCCGAGCGTATGGGCGAGCCGCTTCGGTCCGCCCAACGCGTTGACGAGAATCCGGTAGCCGGCCGGGTACTCGGCGATGCGGTCGAACAAGACCGCGGGGCCGTGCCGGTTCATCACGATCTCGGTGATGACGCCGATCTCGACGTCCCAGTGCGCGTTGTGGATCGTCTTGATCTCGCGCAGCTCTTCGACCTCGGTCATCCAGTCCCGCAAATCGCGGTAGCTCATCCGGGGCTCCTCTCAGGCGGTGCCGACCGGCCGGGCCGTCGGGCCGAGCCGCGCGCGTTCCAGCAGGGCATCCAGCCGCGCCGCGAGCCGCTCGTCCGCCGGGACCATCGGCAACCGGTGTTCGTTCCGGGGCAGCAGCCCGAGGCGCGTCATCATGTACTTGATCGGGATGGGGTTGGTGTCCCAGAACACCGCGCGGTTCACTTCGAACAGCGAGGCGTGCAACGCCCGGCCCTCGGCGAGCGAGCCGGAGGCGACCGCCTCGTACAGCTCGGCCACCTTGCGCGGCGCGACGTTGCCGACGGCGTTCATGAGCCCGGCGGCCCCGATGGCCAGCATCGGGAAACTCAGCTCCTCGAGGCCCACGAACACCCGGAAGTCGGGTCCGAAGCGGTCCAGCACCTCGCTCACGAACCCGAGATCGTTCGCGGCCTGCTTGAGGCCGACGAGCGTCGGCAGCCGCGCCGCGATCCGCTCGATCGTATCGACCTCGAGCGACACGGCCGCCCGGCCCGGGATGTGGTAGAGCAGGCAGGGGAGATCGGTGCGCCGTCCCACGTCCACGAAGTACTCCACGAGCCCGCGCTGCGGCGGGCGGAGGTAGTAGGGGGTGACGATCAGGACGGCGTCGGCGCCCGCGTCGTCCGCCTGCTCCGTCAGCCAGACGGTCTCGGCGTGGGACTGGGAGCCCGTGGCCGCGACCACCGGGACGCGGCCGTGTACCGTGTCGACGGCGACCTTGACCAGCCGCGCGCGTTCTTCGGCCGCGAGCGTGCTCGGCTCGCCGGTGGTGCCGTTGACGACGATCCCGTGCGATCCCTCCGCGATTTGAAATTCGATCAGGCGGGCATAGGTGTCGTAGTCCACGGCCCCGCCGGCAAACGGCGTGACGAGCGGCGGGTAGGATCCGCGCAGGAACGTCCGCGCGAGCGGCATCATGCCGGCGGCGACGTTTACCGGCCCGCGACGGCCGCGCGGTTGGTGGCGAACCCGGCCTGGGAGCCCAGGACCCGCGGCGCCTCGCGGAGGTCTTCCTGCCAGATGAGCGAGTCCATCGCGAGGTTGAGCGGCTGGTCCTGGATCGTCAGCTCATACACGGGCTGGTCGTCCGACCGGTGGTTGTGGACGGCGAAGCCCGGCGCGGTCAGCATGAGGTCCCCGGCCTTCCAGCGGTAGGTCTGCTTCTCCACGACGCTGCCGCCGGTGCCGCCGAAGAAGTAGTTGATCGCCGCCGACGTGTGCCGGTGCGGCTTGTCCACGATGTGGGGCGGCCGGATCGTGATCGCCGCGAAGAAGTTGTTGGTGGTGCCGTTCGTGCGGCCGGTCGCCGGGTTGTACAGCAGGTAGAGGCGGCGGCCGACGTACTCCTTGCCGAGGGAGGCGAGCTTGTCGAGCTCCGCCCGGACCTTGGCCCACGGCCAGTGCAGCGGCCGCTGCTCGACGACGGGTGGATTGACCAGGCGCTCGTACGTCATGAGCTGCGCGCCGCCGTCGAGGGTGATCGGCGCGGCGAACGCTTTGGCGGGTGCGGCGCCGCCCTCGTGCTCGTGCTCGGGCGCGTGCCGCGGCTCATCGGTCGGCGGATTGTCCTCGACGTAGTGGATGTGGAGTTTCTCGAGCAATGCCGCGTTGCTGTAGGTGAGGCGCACGTGGAGCTCGTTGGTGTCGTTGTGGTGGGTGTACACTGCCATCGACGGGTGGACCCACACGTCGTACTGGGTGAAGCGGATCGTCTCGCCGTTCACGATCGTGTGCCCGGCGCCCTGGATGCAGAAGTTGGCCTGCGTCGAGTTGTGGCGGATCGGCGCGGTCCGCTCCCCGGGAAGCAGCACGTTGAGCGAGACCTGGATGCCCGGGGCGAGGCCGAGGCCCGGCTCTTGGGCATTGGGATGGACGATCAAGGTACTCCGCCGCCCGTTGGCCGGGGCCGGCAGACCCGCGAGGCGCCGCACCTCGTCCTCGAGCTGCTCCTTCGGGATGACGACCGGCGGCCAGAGGTCAATCGGCTTCGCGGTAAACCCGGTCCGGTCGGCTAACGTCGCGCGTACCTCGTTCATCGTTCGACACCTCCAGACGTGGTGTTGGCCGGTCCCAGGCGAAGACTCGCCCGGACCGGATGGGGGATGGGACGGCCGAGGCCGCGTTCGAGCACGGCCCGGTAACAGCGCAGAGCGACGGCGAGATCAGAAATGCCCATGCCCATGGCTTTGAACAGCGTCAGGTCCGCCTCCTGGGGACGCGTCTTTGCCCCCGCCACGAGCGCGGCGAGCGGCGTCACGGCGGACCAGTCTTGCGCGCCGGTCGCAAAGTACGCCGTGAACTCGGAGGAGAGGGCGCGCACCTGGGCGACGTTGTCGACGGCGAGCACGGCGCAGCGCGCCAGCAGGCCGGGTTCGAACTCCGCCCGCTCGGGCGTGATCGCGCCGACGGCGTTCACGTGCGTGCCCGGGGCGACCATATCCGAGAACAGAAACGGCTCCGTCGCGCGTGTTGCAAGCGTCACGATGTCGGCGCCGCGGACCGCCTCGGCGACGGACGGGGCGGCGGTGGTGCGGATGCGCAGGGCCGCTTCGACGCGGCGGGCGAACGCCTCGCGGCGCTCGGCGTCGCGGCTGAACACGCGGATCGCGGCCAGCGGCCGCACCGCCGCCACCGCAGCGGCCTGCGGCAGCGCCTGCTCGCCGGTGCCGATGAGGGCGAACGTCCGGGCGTCCTCGCGCGCCAGCGCGCGCGTGGCGATCCCGGAGATGCCCGACGTCCGCAACTGCCCCAACGCGAAGAACTCGATCACGGCGAGGAGGCGTCCGGCGGCCGCGTCGAACAGCAGCACGAGCGGCGTGGACCCGCGCGGCGTGTTCACCCAGGTCTTCGTGACCGCGATTCCCAGGGACCGCGCCGTCGCCCCGATCGCATGCAGGCTGCCGCCGGTCCAGGCCACGTGCGTCTTCGTCATGTTGCCGGCCTGGCCCGCGGCTTCCAGCCGCAGAACGTCGTCGAGGGCGGCGATCGCCGTCTCCATGTCCACCAGGGAGGCGGCCTCGGCCTCGGAGATCCAGAGGAACCGGTCGGGCGAGGACATCGCGCCCGGGGTATTCGCCGCGGGCGCCTTGACGCCTCTCGGCCGCGGCGCTAGGCTTTCTGCTGTGAAGAACACCGTTCCGAAGCCGCCGGCGTACCCGATCGAGTCCGTGGACAACGCGCTCAAGCTGCTGCGGATGCTGCGCGAGCGCCGCGAGGTGCGGGTCTCGGAGGCGAGCCGCTCGATCGGCGTCGCGCGGTCGACGGCGCACCGCCTCCTGGCGATGCTGCAGCACCACGGCTTCGTCGAGCAGGACCCGGCGTCGCGCGCCTACGTCGCGGGGCCGGCGCTCGTCGATCTCGGCGCGGCGATGCTGCGCGACCGCGACATCCGCGCCCGCGCCCGGCCCGCGCTCGAGGCGCTCAGCCGGGAGACGGGCGAGACCGTGCACCTGATCGCGCTGCAGGGACGCGACGTGCTCTTTCTCGACTGCGTCGAGAGCACCAGGGCGGTGCGGGTCGGGAACCGGACGGGTCTCGTGCTCCCGGCCCACTGCACGTCGGCCGGCAAGGTGCTGCTCGCCGCCCTGCCGCCCGACCGTTTGCGGGATCTCTACCCGGACGAGCACCTTCCCGCGCTCACCCGCCGGTCCATCCGGACGCGCGCCCGCCTCGCCCGTGAGCTGAGCGGCGTGCGCAGGCGGGGGTACGCGACGAACTTCGGCGAGACGGAAGACGAGATCGGAAGCATCGGCGTGCTCATCCGGGACCGGCAGCGGAGTCCCCGCGCCGCGCTGAGCGTGGCCGTGCCGATCTCGCGGCTGGCGGACCGGGTGGTCACCGCGTCGGCCCGGGCGGCGCTTCGCGCCGCGGCCGCGATCGGCGGCGCGCTGCCGTGATCGCGGGGACGCTATTCCTTTGAGTAGGGAAGCCCGAGCGCCGCGGGAGTGGCGGCGCCCCGTCGCGTTCGAAACCACGGCGTCGAGATCACGGACAAGATCACGATGGTCACGGCGAAGGGGATCGTTCTCCACAGGTAGCGGGAGAGAACGCCTGGGAGCACGAGTTCGGGGCTCAGGGAGAGCTCCCACATCGCCCCGAAGAGCAGCGATCCCGCCAGCAGAATCCACGGGTTCCACATCGAGAAGAACACCAGCGCCAGGCTGATGAATCCCCAGCCCTGAAGAAAGTTGTAGTTCCACACGGGGTTGTAGGACAGCGTGTACGTCGCGCCCGCAAGGCCGGCGAGGGCGCCGCCGCAAACGACGCAGAGGTACCGGGTGAGGTCGACGTTGACGCCGGAGGCCTCCGCGGTCGCCGGATCCTCGCCGACGGAGCGGATCGCGAGTCCGGGGCCGGTCCGGTAGAGCAGGACCCACGCCGCGGCCACCAGGACGATCGCGAGGTAGACGAACGGCGAGAGGCCGAGGAACGCGGGGATCCGCGCCAACCCGAGCGGCCCGGTGTACGGGTTCCCAATGTAGGTGGTGAGCCCGAAGCTGAGAATCCACAGCCCCATCCCGCTCACCACCTGGTCGCCGCGCAGCGTGATGGAAAAGAATCCGTGGGCGAGGCCGAGGAACGCGCCCACCGCGAGGCCCACGAGAAAGCCGGCGATGTGACTGCCGGTGGTCCGCGCCGTGATGAAGCCCAGGGTCCCGCCGAACAGCATGAGCCCTTCGAGACCCACATTAAGGACGCCCGCCCGCTGGTCGACGAGCTCGCCGAGCGCCGCGAGCGTGAAGACGGTGGACGCCTCGAGGGCCCGCACCAGCAGCGCGGCCATCGAACCTCAGGGACGCTCCGCGGAAATGCCGGGCCCGATGAGCGCGCTCGCCGGCCGCCAGACAATACGGAAGTGGTAGAAGAACTGCGATCCGACGAACGCCATCGTGAACAGCCCGAGCATGGCATAGTCGACCCCAAAGGGAAGTTGGAACTGCCCCTGCGCAAACCGTCCCCCCAGCGACAGTCCGGCGAAGAGCAGCGCGACGGGCGCGGCGCCAAGAGCACTCCCCCGCGCGATCAGGGCGCAGATGATCCCGTAGAAGGCGAGGTCGCCGTAGTAGCCGTAGTTCCCGGGGATCCGGTGCAGCTGCGGGACGGCGCCGAAGTAGTGGTAGCCGGCCAGCCCCGCGAAGGCCCCACCGAGGAGGAACACGGACATCGACAGTCTCGTCGAATTGATGCCCGCGTACCGGGCGGCCGCGGGACTTTCGCCGAATGTCCGGATCCGGTAGCCGAGTGTCGTCTTCGCCACGAGGACATCGAGCACCGCGGCGGCGCCGAGGGCGAGCACGACCGTGAACGGGACGCCGGACACGACGGACGGACGCAGGGTCGCCGGGAGACTGAAACCCTCCCCCTCCGCCGTGCCGCTCATGAATGGCCCTCCCGCCTTAATGAGATTCGCCACGAGCCAGAACAGAATCCAGTTGAGCATCATCGTCACGAGGATCTCGTTGACCTGCAGCCTGGCGCGGAGGAGCCCCGCGAGGCCGGCGACGGCGGCGCCCGCCGCCACGGCCGCCGCCGTCATGAGCCCGATCAGTAGCGCCTGGGCGATGGGATTGGACGGACCGGGCGCGGGCACCGCGAAGGCGACGGCGAAGGCGGCAAGCGCGCCGGCGTAGACCTGCCCGGGCAGGCCGATGTTCCACAGTCTCGCGCGCAGGGGCACGAGGAAGGCAAACGTGCAGAACAGGATGTACGTGGCCCGGTTGATGGTCGCGGCGACGCCGGACGGATCTGCGAACGCGTACGCGAATACGACGCCGTACACCGCGAGCGGGTCGGCGCCGGCCAGGAGGAACAGCCCGCTCGAGAGCACCAGGGCCAGCAGGATCGCCAATCCGGCCGCCGGCATCGCGGGCATGCTCGCGGCGTCCGGCCGGCGCGCCAGGGCGGGCCCGCGCCCGAGCCTCACGGGACCCCCGCCATCATCGCGCCGACGGTGTCGGCGTCGGCGCGCTTCCGGGGCAGGAAGGCGACGAGCCTGCCCTCGTACATCGGCGCGACCCGATCGCTGAGGGTCAGGATCTCGTCGAGATCTTCCGAAATGAGCAGGACGGCCGCGCCCTGCGCCCTCGCCTCGAGGAGCTTGCCGCGCACGAACGCGATGGCCTGGACGTCCAACCCCTGGGTGGGCAGATGCGCGATCAGGAGGCGCGGGGTCCGGGACAGCACCCGGCCCATGATCAGTTTTTGTAAGTTTCCGCCGGAGAGATGGTGCGCCGGCGCGTGCGGGTGTCGCGCCTTGACGTCGAACGTGGAGAGGATGTGCCGGGTAAGCCGTTCCAACCCGGGGTAGTCGAACAGCCCCCGCCGGTGGAAGCCCGGATCGAAATGATAATTGAGCGCCACGTTCTCGACGAGCGAGAACGCGGCGATGGACGCGACCTCGAGACGTTCCGCGGGCACGTAGCCGATGCCCATGCGCCATCTGTGCGCGGGCGCCGATCGCGTGACGTCACGGCCCTCGAACAGCACGCGGCCCGACAGCGCGGGGCGCAGACCGGCCAGCACCTGCGCCAGTTCGTCCTGGCCGTTGCCGGTCACGCCGGCGACTCCGAGGATCTCGCCCTCGTCGAGCGCGAACGAGACGTCGCGCAGAGCGGGCAGGCCCTTGTCACTCCGAGCGGAGAGGCCTTCCACGCGGAGGACGGGACGGCGGGTCTCCCGTCTCCCCTCCGCGGCGTTGACGGAGACGTCGTGGCCGATCATGTGCCGGATGAGCGCCTGTTCCGTGGCCTCGGCGGCGTCCATCCGCGCCACGACCTGTCCGGCCCGCAGGACGGTGACCGTGCGGCTTGCCGCGAGCGCAATCGGGAGCTTGTGGGTCACGAGGAGGACCGTCACGCCCTGATCCCGGACGAGCGCCCGGAGGGCTCCGAGCAGCGCCGTCACCTCGGGCGGCGTGAGCGCGGAGGTGGGCTCGTCGAGGATCAGGATCCGGGCGCCGGCGTAGAGGGCCTTCAGAATCTCCACCCACTGCTTCTGGCCCTCCGCCAGCTGCCACACCTTCGCCCCAAGGTCGACGGCCAGACCGTGACGGCGGCACAGGGCGTCCACTTCCTCGCGGGCGCGCCGCAGACGTATGAACCCACCGGACCGGGGATGGCCGAGGATCAGGTTCTCGAACACGGTGTGTGAGGCCACGAGCCTGCGCGTCTGGTGCACCATGCCGATCCCCTGCGCCATGGCGTCCTGCGGCGACCGAACGTGCACGCGCCGACCCCGGAGGTAGATCTCGCCCTCATCGGGCTGCACCAACCCAAAGAGGATCTTCATGAGGGTGGTCTTGCCGGCGCCGTTTTGACCCACGACGGCGTGTACTTCCCCGGCGCGGACCTCGAGGTCCACGCGGTCCAGCGCCAGCAGCCCGGGAAACCGCTTGGTGATCCCGCGGGCCTCGAGGATCACCTCACCGGATCCTTGCGGTGCCCCGCCGCTACTTGAGGATCGTCATGCCGTCGAGCGCGAAGTTGAACTTGGACAGGAGCCAGGCGTCGGACGGCATCGTGCCGGCCGGTTTCACCACGGTCCCCTTTGGCGGGATGGGCGTGTCTTTCACCGCCAGGCCGGTGCCGTTGCTGACGAGGGCGTCGGCGCGGAACGGATCCCACTGGCCCTTCATCATCTGGTCCCGCCGCTGCGCCACCAGTCGGAGGATCGACGGGGGGATGAGGCCGCGGGCCTTCGGGCTGATGGCGTTCACCCCGACCTGCTTGTCGTTCATGATGTCCACGGCGGGCTCGACCGTGCCGTCGGCCAGGGTCGTGGTGTCGCGCATCCCAAGGTACAGGAGCGTGCCGGGCGTCCGGTTGCCGGCGAGATACTCCCGGATCATGCGGTCGTACAAGACTTCCCAGCGGGTGTCGAACGACACGGCCACGGTATTCGTGTTGGACCAGCCGTAAAATCCCACAATGTCCATGTCCTTGCCCACGAACCAGACCTTGCGCGCCTGCGCCACGTCCAGCGGCGATCCCGAGTCCGTCTGCTGCGTGATGACGTCCGCGCCGTACTGGCTCACCAGCGTCTCAGCCGCGTCCCGCTCCTCGGTCGGCTTGTACCAGTCGCCGACGTACTTCACGTGCACGCTGACCTGCTTGCCGAGTACCTTGGCGCCGTCCTGGATGCCGAGGAAGAACCCGGCCGTACGGCGGAGGACCTGGACGTTCGGGAAGGCGGAGACGATTCCGATGTGCCCGCTCTTCGTCAGCGCCGCGGCCACGAGCCCCTCGAGGTACAGCGGCTGATACTGCCGCGGGAAGAACCGGATGAAATTCCGCTCCTGGGTGATGTCGCTGGCCACCACGGAGGCGAAGTAGACGTTCGGGTACTTGGCCGCGATGTCTTTGAGCGGCAGTCCCATGAACTCCGCGTTGCCCACGACGATATTGGCGCCCTGCCGGATGAGCGCCTCGGCAAAGGGCACCGTGGAGTCCGGCCCGACCTCTTCGCGGTACACGTATTTCAGATTGGGGTACTTCTGCTGGAGCCGCAGCCCGGCGCGGTGGTGGGCGCCGGACCAGGTGGTCCCCTTGATCACGCTAAAATGCAAGATCGCCAGGGTTACGGTTTTGCCCGCGGCCGCGGCCCCGGATACCGCCGCGGGGCCTGCGAGGAGGGCCGCGACCAGAAGAGCCGCGATGGCGTTGCGCACCGGCACGAGCCGCGCGTTTGGCCTCACATGTCGACCCATGATCACCACCGAGTGGACTTCGGAGTGGGCACCGACCTGCCGTTGAAGCAAAAGTATGCTGTGATGCGCCTGGATTCTCCTGCCGCGCGCGCGCCTCCGGGGCCCGCGGGTCAGATCCGAAACGCGCGCAGGGCCTCGGGCACAAACAACTCGTCCGGCGTCACCTCACGGTGGCAGACGCCCTGTTCGTAGGCGTACCGGCAGAACGCCGCCAGGGTCACGCGGTTGGGCTCGAGGCCGTAGGCGAAATACTCTCCGCCGAACAGATCGCGCCAGCGCGCCGCGTAGTCCGCCATCCAGGGCACCGGGAAGCGGGAGGCCATCACGTCGAAGGCCCGGCGCACGCTCCGCCGGCGGGCCTCGTCGAACGCCCGGTAGAGGTTCATGGCCACCCAGGGCGACGCGGCGTACACCTCCCGCTTGATCGCGATGACGTGCATGATCGGAAAGATGCCGGTGCTCCGCCAGTACGCTTCTTCCACCGCGGGCGCATCGGCCACCAGGCGCACGACGTCCGGCGCCCCCTGTTCGTACGGCGCCGGCGGGTGCGCGCTCATCACCGCGTCGAGGTCGCCGGCCATCAGCATGTCGCTCAGCGTCCGGTCGGCCGCCCGGTGCAGCCGGAGGTCGCCGGGCAGCCGCAGCTCGACCTTCTCGAGGCGCCCCGGCTCGTTGACGCCGGCCTGCCACCACTCGATCGACGACAGCGGCACGCCGTACTGGTGCACGAGAAACCCGCGGGCGTAGATCCCGGCGGTCTGGGCCCATTCCGGGATCCCGACGCGCCTCCCGGCGAGCTGCGCGGGATCGGTCAGATCCGCGTCGCGCCGGACGTAGAGCGAGGAGTGGCGGAAGGCGCGGTTCGGAAACACGGGGATCGCGACCATCGGCGCGTCGCCGCGGGAGACCAGGGCGATGTACTTGCCGAGCGACATCTCGGAGACATCCCACTCGCGGAAGGCCGTGAAGCGAAAATGGATCTCCTCCACGACGAGGTTGAGGGGCACGAGGTCGATGCCCTCGGCCGTCACCACTCCGTTCGTGAGATCGCGGACGTGGTCGTAGTCGCTGATCGCCAGGGAGAGGCGCAGTCTGCTCATACCGGTCTTTTCTGACTCGGGTGGGGCGGGCTCCTCGTCGGCCGCGGGGACTAAGCCAGCACCGCCCGCAGCCGCGCGGCCAGCGCGGCTGCGTCCCCGCTGCCCGGATCGATGGCCGCGCCCACGCCCAGGTACCGGTGGACGACCTCGGGCATGCGCGCAAGCTCCCGGCCGGTGCCCGCCAGCACCACCCGCCCGGTCTCGAGCACGTAGCCCCGGTCGGCGACCGCGAGGGCGAGCCGCGCGTTCTGCTCGACGATCAGCACGGCGGCGCCGGCGTCGCGGAGCCGCCGCAGCACCGCGAAGATCTCCGTCACCAGCACCGGCGCGAGCCCCAGCGACGGCTCGTCGATCATCAGGACGGCGGGCCCGGCCATGAGGCCCCGGGCGATCGCGAGCATCTGCTGCTGGCCTCCGGAGAGCAGGGACGCCTCCGTGGCGAGACGGGGAAGGAGCGCGGGGAAGATTTCGCAGACGTCCGCGGTCCGCGCAGCCAGCGCCGCCGGCGTGAGCCGGCGGCGCTGGCCGTAGGCGCCGAGCATCAGGTTGTCGGCCACGCTCAGGCGGCCGAAGATCTGGCGCCCTTCCGGCACATGCGCGATTCCCAGCTGCGCGATCCGCGCCGCCGGGAGGCCGCCGGTCGATCGTCCGTTCAACAGGATGGTCCCGGAGACCGGCGCGATGAGGCCGGAAATGCACTTGAGCAGCGTCGACTTGCCGGCGCCGTTTGCGCCGATGAGTGCGACGATCTCGCCGGCCGCCACCCCGAGGTCCAGGCCGCGCAGGACCTGCACGTCGCCGTACGCCGCCCGCAGCCCGTGCACCATGAGGCGCAGATCGCCCGCCGTCATCCGTCGCGTTGCCCCGGTGTCTCGTCGCGGCCCAGGTAGGCTTCGATCACGCGCGGGTTCGCCTGGACCGCGGCGGGGGATCCCGTCGCGATGACCCGGCCGAGGTCCAGGACGATCACCTCGTCCGCGATTCCCATGACGAGCGACATGTTGTGCTCCACCACCACGACGGTCACGCCCGCGGCCCGGACCGCGACCAGCAGGCGCGCCAGCTCACCGGTCTCGATGTCGTTGAGCCCGGCCGCCGGCTCGTCGAGCAACAGGATCCGCGGCGCCGCCATGAGCGCGCGGACGACCTCGAGGAGCTTCTGCGCGCCGAGCGGCAGCCCGGCCGCGGGGTCGTCGCGGCGGCCGGCCAGACCGACGACGTCGAGCAGCGCCTCCGCCCGCGCGCGCATGGTACGTTCCTCGCGGCGTACGGCGCCGAGCCACAGCGCCTGCTGCCACGCGGTGGTACGGCTTCGCAGGTGTCCCCCCACGAGGATGTTCTCGAGCACCGTCATGCCCGGAAACACGCGCGCTGTCTGAAACGTGCGGATCAGCCCGAGCGAGGCCACCGCGTCGGGACTGAGGCCGGCCAGGCTGGTACCGAAACACACGACGTCGCCCGCGTCCGGGTGGTAGAGATTCGTTAAGACATTGAACAGCGTCGTCTTGCCCGCGCCGTTCGGACCAATCGCCGCGGTGAGCGATCCCCGGCGGATGCTGAGGTCGACGCCGGCGATCGCGAGCACGCCGCCGAACGATTTGGACAGGCCCCGGGCTTCGAGGGCCGCGGCTTCCGCCACTAGACGCTCCCCGTCGTCGTCTCGACCGCCGCATCCCGCGACACGGGGCGGCGCCCGAGGCGCCGGACGCCCGCGAGCACACCGCCGAAGATCCCGCCCGGCAGGTAGAGCATGATCAAGATGAGGATCAATCCCTCCGCCGCCGTCTTGTAGACCGCGAGCGGCTGAAACACGGTCGGCAGCAGGGTCAGCAGGGCGACCCCAATCACCGGCCCGACGAGCGTGCGCTCGCCGCCCAGGGCCAGCATCGCGATCATCTCCACGGATCGAGACGTGTTGACCATTTCGGGCGACAGGAAATGGAAGTGGAACGCGTAGAGGCTGCCGGCGACCGAGGCCAGCGCCGCGCTCACCAGGAACACAGAGACTTTGTAGCCCGGGACCCGGATCCCGAGCGCACGGGCGGCCGTCGGGTCCGCGCGGATCGCCCGCAGAGCCCGCCCGTATCCGGATCGGGCCAGGTTGGCGAAGAGCAGCAGTGCCGCGCCCGCGAGCCCCCAGACGAGGTAGTACGTGGACCGCGGGCTCGCAAACGTGTAGCCGCCCGCCGCGAAACTGGGGATCCCCACGAGGCCCGACGGCCCCCCGGTGAGGCCGGTCGCGCCGACCGCGACGGAATCCACCAGCAGGCCGAAGGCAAGCGTGGCGAGCGCCAGGTACAGCCCGCGGAGCCGGGCGGTGACCAGTGAGAGGACGAGTGCCGTGGCCAACGCGAGGACGATGCCCGCACCGGTCGCCGCGAGCGGGTCGACGTTGTGGCGCGTGGCGAGGATCGCCGCGGTATATCCGCCCACCGCCATGAAACCGGCCTGACCGAGACTCACCTGCCCGGCAAATCCCATCAGGAGATCGAGGCCCAGCACGGCGATGGACAGGATGCCCGTGATGACGAGCGATCCGATCAGTCCCGTTCCCTCGAGAAGCAGCGGAAGGAGCCCCATCACGAGCACGCCGGCTCCCGCCAG